>CAHJXG010000081.1 GCA_903644035.1 Rhodospirillales bacterium | reverse complement strand
ACCAGCTGAACCAGACCGGCGCGGACGCCAACCGCCTGGATGCGACGATCGCGTTCAACAACGCGAAGATCGACAGCCTGGACGCCGGCCTGGGCGCCTTGATCGACACCGACCTGTCGAAAGAGTCGGCCAAGCTGCAATCGCTGCAGATCAAGCAGCAGCTCGGCACCCAGGCGCTCTCGCTCGCCAACCAGTCGGCGTCGAGCCTGGTCAGCCTGTTCCGTTAACCTGCCCGGCGGTGGGCAAGACGCCCGCCGCCGGTTCTCCACCCTCGAATTGAGGCCCTCAAACCAGTCGGGAAGCCCGCATGACGAACCTAGTCCTTGAACTGCACGCCGGCGAGGCGATCATCGTGAACGGGGCCTCCTTCCGCTTCCGCACGCGCAGCCGGATCGAGCTGACCACCCGCGCCAGATTCCTGTTCGGCAAGCAGATCATGGCGCCGGAGCACGCCGACAGCCCGGCACGCCGCATCTACTTCGCCCTCCAGCTCGCCTACATCGGCGACGAGGAGGAGCGGGTCCGCGGCCTGGAGCTGGCGCGCGCCGCCATCGCCGAGTTCCGTGGCGCCACCACCTCCGCCCTGGCGCGCGAGATCCTGGACCGCGTGCTGGCCGCCGTCGAGGCGGACGAGTGCTACGCCGCCATGAAGCTCGCCCGGCGCATCATCCTGCACGAGGACAGCGTGCTCGGCCGCCGCGCCGGCAAGCGGGTCGCCAAGCCGCAGGCGGTCATCGAGCCGCAGATCACCATCCAGTAGGGACATACGCCATGCAGCAGACCCAAGCCGCCCGCGCCTATCGCGCCGCCTCCGCCCATCGCGGCCCGCGGGAGCAGGAGGCCGACGTGTTCCGCCGGGTGACCGGGGCGCTGCGCGCGGCCCAGCAGGGCACGCCGACGGACCAGGTCAAGGCCATCGCCGACAACACCCGGCTGTGGATGATGGTCGGCGACCTGCTGCGCGATCCCGAGAACGCCCTGCCGGCGGCGCTGCGTGCGTCGATCGTCTCGGTGGGCAAGGCGCTGCAGCGGGAGATGCAGCAGCCGTCGCCGGACCTCGCGTTCCTGATCGCGGTGAACGAGGACATCACCGCCGGGCTGTCCGGCCGGCCGTGAGCGGCGCCCTTGGCAGCCTTGGCCTGAGCATCCTGTACGGCGGCGCCGCGTCGGGCAGCGCCGCGGGCGGCAACCCCGTCCTCGCCCTGAGCCAGGCGGAGAAGAACCAGACGAAGAAGATCGCGGCCGAGGCGAAGAAGCCCGAGGTGCAGCGCGACGTCGCCGCCTTCCGCAAGGCCGTCGCCGGCGCCAAGGACGTGAAGTCGCTGCTGGCGAACCCGGCCGTGCAGAAGGTCCTGCTGACCGCCAACGGCCTGGGCGACCAGATCGGGTCCACGGCGCTCGTGACCAAGGCCCTGATGTCCAAGGCCAGCGACCCGAAATCGCTGGCCAACGCGCTGAGCAACCCGGCCTGGAAGTCCGCCGCCGCCGCCTACGACTTTGCCGGCAAGGGCCTGGCGGTCCTGAAGGACCCCAAGGTGATGGACACCGTCGCCAGCGCCTATGCCGAGATCAGCTGGCGCAAGTCGCTCGACGTGGCCACGCCGGGGCTGTCGGACGCGCTGGCGTTCCGCGAACGCGCGGCCTCGGTGCGCAACGCCGACGACATCCTGGGCGACCCGGTGCTGCGCCGGGTCGTGACCACGGCGCTCGGCATCCCGCAGGAGATCGCTTTCCAGACGCTGAACGCGCAGGAGAAGGCGATCACCAGCAAGGTCGATGTGAAGCAGTTCTCGAACAAGAACTTCGTCGAGACGTTCGCCAGGCGCTACCTGATCGCGGCAGCCGGCCAGGCGTCCTCTGCGGCCCCGTCGGGGTTCCAGGCGTTCGGGCTGCTGGTGTGACGGTCCGCCATCGCGGCGGCGTAGGGCGCCCGAAGCGCCAGGCGCCCCGGCCCGGTCAGCTGCGCGGAAGGTAGATGCTGTTGCCGACGACGATGTTCGAAAGCGTCGGGCGCCGGTTCGCATAGACCGGCATTCCCCGCTCGAAGCCGCGCGGGAGCGAGTTCGCGGTCTGCACCATCTGCTGCGACCCGGCGCTGGGCACCAGGTCGGCCGCGTCAAGGTCGAGCGCCGAGCCCGGCCGGCCCACGACGTTCGGGAAGGCGTTCGAACCGATATCCGCGCGCCGCAGCGCGGTCGTGGCCGTCGTGCCGTGGCCGAAGCTCACGAACGGCTCGCCGTTGCCCTCTCCGGCGAGGGCGGGCAGCGCCCAGGCAGTGACGATGGCGGTGGCGGCGAGGGCGGCAAGCAAGATGATTCTCATGGTCTCAGTCGCTCCTGTAAACAGGAGGTCCGTCGGGATGGGCGGGCCTTCAATCCTGCGTGGCGGGCAGCCCCCATCAGGATGCTGCCGCCAACGCAACGATATCTGGGGGCCGCGCAAGCCATGCAGAATGCTGCGCCTGCGAACAACATCTATGCCTGGAAGTATGGGCTGCTCAGGTTTCGCCATAGGTGGAGATGGCCGGGTCGAGGCGGAACTCGTCCAGCAGGAAGTCGATGACGGCCCGCGTCCGCGGCGCCAGGTGGCGGCGGGACGGATACACCGCATGGATCGGCACCTGCTCCGCCTGGTAGCGCTGCAGGACGGGCCGGATGCGCCCGCTCGTCAGGTCGTCGCCGAACACCCAGGCGGGGCCGAGCGCCAGGCCCAGGCCGGCCGCCACCGCCTCCCGCATCGCCTCCGTGCTGTCGGTGCGGAAGCGGCCGGCGATCTCGACGGCCACGGCGCCGCCCGGCCCGTTGAACCGCCACTCGTTCGGCGTGGCGCCCTGCAGGAATGCGATGCAGGAGTGCCGCGCGAGGTCCGAGGGATGCGCCGGCACCCCGTTGCGCTCCAGGTATTCGGCGGAGGCGACGACGGCCCGGGCGGAGGAGCCGATGCGCCGGGCCACGAGGCTGCCTTCGTGAACGGGGCCGCCGCGTATGGCGAGGTCGATCCCCGACGCGATCATGTCGGTGACGCTGTCAGACATGTGCAGTTCGACCGACAGCTCGGGGTAGCGGTCCAGCAGCCGGCGCATGCGCGGCGCGACGTAGAGCCGCCCGAAGGTCGCGGGTGCCGCGATGCGGATCAGGCCGCTGGGCGCGCCCTGGCGGCGGCCGACCGCCGTCTCCGCCTCCTCCACGCAGTCCAGCACCCGGCGCGCGTGGTCCAAGAGGTCCCGCCCGTCCTCCGTCAGCGTCAGGCTGCGGGTGGTGCGCTGGATCAGCCTGGCGTCGAGGTGCTGCTCCAGCGCGCTGATCTGCCGGGACACGGCGGGCTGGGTCGCCCCCATCTCCCGCGCCACCGCCGAGAACGATCCGGATTCGGCCACCCGAACGAAGGTGCGCAGGCCCGCCAACAGGTCCACCGCTTCAAATTCCTGTGCATGGATGTTACCGGGCTCGGCAGCTTCTCAGGCTATGCTGCATAGGCCATCTCAGCGGCGACGAACATATCGGAGGCGGGCGATGGGCGAGGGTCAGATGTCCCTGGGCGAGCAGCTTCACAGGTTCTACCAGGGCATGCAGAGCCGCATGGCGCCTGCGGACCTGGAGGCGCTGGGCCATGCCGACCGCCAGATGGCCGAGGCCGCCCGGCCGATGCCGCGACCAGGGGAGGTCGCGCCGGGCTTCTCCCTCACGGACCAGAACGGCGTCGCGGTCGCCTTGGCGGACCGGCTGGCGCTCGGCCCGGTCGTGCTGCTGTTCATCCGCGGCGGCTGGTGCCCGTTCTGCACCCTGTCGCTCCGCGCCTGGCAGCAGGCGCTGCCGCGGCTGCACGACGCAGGCGGCGACCTCCTGGTCATCTCCCCGCAGCGCACCGAGGTTTGCGGCATGGTGGCGGAACGTGACCTGCTGGCCTACTCCATGCTGTCCGACCCCGGCGGCGCGGTGTCGGACCGCTACGGCCTCACGGTCGACCTGCCCGAGATCATCCGGCCGCTCTACCTCCGGCTGGGACACGACCTGCCGCGTATCAACGGGACCGGCACCTGGCGCCTGCCGCTGTCCTCGACCTTCGTGATCGCGACAGACGGCCGGGTCGCCATGGCGCATGCCGACGCGAGGCTGCGGCACCGCCTCGAACCCGACATCGCCATCCAGGCCGTGCGCCTCCTGGCGGCCGGACAGGCCGTGCCGTCAGGCCGGGACGGCTGAGGCCCCGAGCAGCTTCTCGACCCGGATCGGCAGCTCGCGGACGCGCACGCCCGTCGCGTGAAACACGGCGTTCGCCACCGCCGCGTTCAGCCCGACATTGCCCAGCTCGCCGACGCCCTTGATGCCCAGGGCGTTCACCTGCGTGTCCTGCTCCGGCAGCAGGATCGTCGTGACCTCCTGCATGTCGGCGTTGACCGGGATCAGGTACTCCGCCAGATCCGCGTTGACGTAGCGCGCGGCCCGGCGGTCGATCTCCGTCGCCTCGTGCAGGGCCGCGCCCACGCCCCAGATCTGGCCGCCCATCAGCTGGCTCTTGGCCGCCTTCGGGTTGACGATGCGCCCGGCGGCATAGGCGCCGACCACGCGCGGCGCCCGTATCTCCCGCGTGCGCGCGTTCACCCGGACCTCGACGAACTGCGCGCCGAAGGCGAACTGGATGCGGTCCTTCAGCTTGGCGCCGCCCATCAGCGTGGCCTGGCCCTGATACAGCTTCTTCAGCGCCCCGTCCGGCACGCCGTGCGGGATGGTCTCGGCATAGGCCTCGATGGCGCCGCCGGCCGCGCGGCCCATCGCGGCCTCCAGCGGCTCGGACGGGCCGTCGGGCACGCGCAGGGCGCCGTCGGCCA
>CAHJXG010000080.1 GCA_903644035.1 Rhodospirillales bacterium | reverse complement strand
GCCGTCGCGCACCATGCGGCCAGCCGTCTGCGCCCCGGCCCGGCCGGACAGCATGGCCCCGGACAGGGCAAGGGCGGAGCGCAGGAGGGTGCGGCGGCACGGCTCGTTCCTCATGGGCGTGGCGGCGCTCCCGGTCATGGCCGGCATCCTACCGGCTAACCCATCGCGGGCGGAATGCCCCAGGTGCAAGGTGCAGCCGCAGGTCTTGTTTCTCGTGCAAAGGCCCCTCGCATTGCCGACTTGGCACCCGCCACCACGTTACGTCGGGATCAGGCAGGGCTGAAAGCGGTCCGCATATGTAGGCGGTTTCGGGCCCGGATGGCCTCAGCTACTGTGCAAGCAGTCAAGGAGTGTGGCGCTTTGGATTTTTCGGGTGTCTTTGCACGGGGCGTCTCGCTGGTGGGCGGCGGGGCCTTGTTGATGCGGCGGCTGAAGTATGGCGCGCCCGAGCCGGCCTGGGGGAACGCGCCGGCCATTCCGGCGCCGAAGCCGCAGGGCGCCGTCCCGACATTGAAGATGCCGACGGCGCGGGGGTGGGAGGCCGGGCAGACGCCGGTCGCGGCGCCGGGCCTCAAGGTCAACGCCTTCGCCTCGGGCCTCAAGCATCCGCGGTGGCTCCTCGTGCTGCCGGGCGGCGACGTCCTGGTCGCCGAGTCCACGCAGATGAACAGGTCCGCCGAGAGCGTGTTCGACTACGCCATGGTCAGCACGATGCGGCGCGCCGCGGCGATGGGTGAAAGCGCCAACCGCATCACCCGCCTGCGCGACGCGGACGGCGACGGCGTGGCCGAAACCCAGGACGTGTTCATGGAGGGGCTGAACCAGCCCTTCGGCATGGCCGCCCTTGGCAGCAGTTTCTACGTGGGCAACACCGATGGCGTCGTCGTCTTTCCCTATGACGAGGGAGCGGACCGGATCACGGCGCCGGGCCGGAAGCTGGTGGACTTCAAGCCCGGCGGCCATTGGACACGGAGCCTCCTGCCCAGCCCCGACGGCCAGAAGCTCTATGTCGGCGTCGGCTCGCTCAGCAACATCGGCGACGATGGCTTCGAGGCCGAGGAAGGGCGTGCCGCTATCTACGAGATCGACCTCGCGACGGGCGGCAGCCGCATCTTCGCCAGCGGGCTGCGCAACCCGGTGGGCCTGGCATGGGAGCCGTCCGCCGGCGCCCTCTGGACCGTGGTCAACGAGCGCGACGGCCTTGGCGACGAGACGCCGCCCGATTACCTGACGTCGGTGCGCGAGGGGGGCTTCTATGGCTGGCCCTATTGCTACTGGGGCCAGACCGTGGACGACCGGGTGCCGCAGGATGCGCAGGCGGTCGCGGGCGCGCTGACGCCGGACTACGCGCTGGGCGGGCACACCGCCTCGCTGGGCCTGTGCTGGGTGCCGGCCGGCACGTTGCCGGGCTTTCCGGACGGCATGGCGATCGGGCAGCACGGGTCATGGAACCGCAGCACGCTGAGCGGCTACAAGCTCGTCTTCGTCCCGTTTGAGGATGGGCGCCCGTCCGGTCCGCCGCGCGACATCCTCTCGGGGTTCCTCAGTCCCGACGAGCGCATGTCCTATGGCCGGCCGGTCGGGGTGGCACTCGGTGCAGACCGCCGCTCCCTGCTGATGGCGGACGACGTGGGCGACGTGATCTGGCGCGTGACGGGCGACAATTTGACCTGAGCGCTGCGGCTGGGGTTCACCTGAGCGTGGTGTTGAGGTTCGCCAATCAGGTGAGTCTACCTGATGCGGCCATGCCCCGGACGCCGTTCATCGGGCTTCTCAGCGGCAAAAGCTCTGCGTTTCCGCAAGCTCGGGGGCGCGCAGACCCAGCTTGCCCATGTCCATCGAGCCCGCCGACATGCCCGGTGCCTGGCGGTCACGCGCAAATCCTTGCCAGCGACAGGCCGCGAACCGTCCCGCCGCATTGCCGACCCAGCTGCCGCTTGGGCTTACCGACCACCACCAATCAAGGCATCCCCACGAGCGGTTGCAGCAGAGCCCGAAGGAGGATCAACCGCCAGGCTACGTGCTGCGCCATTTGCGTTCCGCCTCATCCCAAGCAGCAAGCGGTTGCAGGTCGGGCACCCAGGCCAGCCCGGTCTTGGCGTCTGACGACACCGCCTCTGGCGTCACGACGACATCGAGCAGCGCCGGGCGGTGGGCGAGCGCGCGTTCGAGCGCGGGGCCGAGCTGCGCCTCGGTCTCCACCCGCTCGGCGTGCATGCCGAACGACCGCGCCATCGCCGCGTGATCGCTGAATTGCAGCCGCGTGCCCACGACCTTGCCGTAGGTCACCGTCTGGTCGTGCACCTCGATCTGCCAGGCGCCGTTGTTGGCGACGACGATCAGCACGGGTGCCTTGTGCCGCACGGCCGTGTCGACCTCAATCGCGTTGAAGCCGAAGGCGCCGTCCCCGGTGGCCACCACCACGGGCCGGTCCGGGACGGCAAGGCTCGCGGCGATGCCGTAGGGCACGCCGATGCCGATGCAGCCGAACGGCCCGGGGTCGAGCATGTCCGGCGCGGACAGGCCGATCCGGGCGAAGCTGAGGAAGTCGCCGCCATCGGTGACGACGACCGCGTCCGGGCCGATGGCCTCCTGCAGGGCGGCCAGCACGCGGTTCGGGTGCATTCGCCCGTCGCTGCCCGGGGGCGCCGTCCGCATCGACTGCTTCAGCTTGCGCGCCCGTTCCTCATGCGACCGGCGCAGCCCCTCCGCCCACCCCCGGTCGACGGAGGAGGTCCGGTTGCCAGCGGCCTCGATCAGCGCGCGCAGCGCCTCCGCCGGCGAGGCGAGGATCTCGACCGCGCCGCGCCGGTTGTCGCGCAGCTCGCCCGGGACGTCTCCGATGCGGACGAAGCGCGCCTGGCCGAAGATCGCGGGAGAGCCGTAGGCGAGCTGAAAGTCCAGCCGGCGGCCCACGGTCAGCACGACATCCGCGTCCGTCATCACCGCGCCGCGCATCGCGCCGACGACGGAGGCGTGCGCATCCGGCACCAGGCCGCGGCTCTCGCCGGTGTCGAGGTAGACCGCGCCAAGCCGGTCCAGCAGCGCGACCATCTGCGGCCCGGCCCGGCGGGCGCCGCGTCCGGAGATGACGACCACGCGCTTGGCGCCCCAAAGCTCCTCGACCGCCTGCGCGACGCGCGCCGGGTCAGGCATCAGGACGGGCCGCGGCTTCGGCTGCAGGTGCTCCTCAAGCTGCATGGGCTTCGGGACCAGGCGGCGCAGCACGTCGGCCGGGAAGTCGATGTAGGCCGGGCCCGGCTCGCCCGCCTCGCCGAACGCGCGGGCGATCGCTTCGTCCAGCTCCGCCAAGGCCAGCCCGGGGTCGCGCACCGTGCGGGCGTAGCGGGTGATCGAGCGGACCAGGAGGGTGTGGTCGAGGTCCTGGAGGCCGCCGCGGTTTTCCTGCGCAGTCGGGTTCGTCCCGGAGATGACGAGCACCGGCGCGCGCGAGATGTGGGCGTTGGCGATGCCGGTCATGGCGTTGGTCACGCCCGGCCCCGCCGTCACGAGGGCGACGCCCAGTTCGCCCGTCAGCTCCGCATGGGCCTGGGCCATGTGCACCGCGGCGCGCTCGTCGCGCACGTCCACGATCTGGATGCCCTCCGCGTCGAGCCGCATCCAGATCGGCATGATGTGGCCGCCGCAGAGCGCGAAGACGCGCTTCGTGCCCCGCCGCCTGAGCAGGCGGGCAACCAGCCCGGCGACGCTGTCGGGATCCGCTTTCATCGTCTCGCTCCCATGGTCCGCCTCGTTCAACCGCCGGTCCGCTCGCCGCCGGAGAGCTGCGCCTTGAGCACCCGGTGCAGGATCTTGCCGGTGGCCGTGCGCGGCACCTCCTCCTGGCGGAGGAACGAGAACGACCGCGGGCGCTTGTAGCCGGCGATCCGCTCCCGGGACCAGGCGAGCAGCTCGGCCTCGCCCAGCGCGGCGCCGCCATGCGGGACGATGACGGCGTGCACGCGCTCGCCCCATTTCTCGTCCGGCAGGCCGATCACGGCCACGTCCTGGACCCCGGGATGGGCGCCGAGCACGGCCTCCACCTCGGACGGGTAGACGTTCTCGCCGCCCGAGATGATCATGTTGCTCTTGCGGTCCACCAGGTGGATGTAGCCGTCCGGGTCGCGCCGGGCCATGTCGCCCACGGTGCAGTACTCGCCCCGGAATGCGTCCCGCGTCTTCTCCGGCAGGTTCCAGTAGCGGTCGAAGGTGTGGGCGTTGCTGGAATACAGCTCGCCGGCCTCGCCGTCTGGAACCTCGGCGCCGTCCGCGTCCAGCAGCCTGATCGGCGCCGCGCCCACGCATTCCCGGCCGACCGAGCCGAGCTTGGTGAACTGCTCGTGCGGGTGCAGCATCGTGACCCAGCCGGCCTCGCTTGAGCCGTAGAGTTCGAACAGGCCGGAGTTGCGGAACAGCTCCATGACCGCGCGCTTGGTGTCCTGCCGCGCCGGCGCGGAGGAGATCATGAGCTTGGTGACCCGGCCGAGATCGTATTGCGCCCAGGCCGCGGCCGACAGGCCGAGCATCATCGTGTAGTGCGTCGGCACGAGCGACGTGAAGGTTGATCCGCCCTCGGCGAGGGTCCGGATGCAATGCTCCGGGTCGAAGCTGCGGCGCGAGTAGATGAACGTCTCGCCGCCGCAATAGGCGAAGGCGCCGAAGAAGTTGAGCGAGTTCGCGTGGCACATGGGCATGACCAGGAGGGCGCCGTCCCTGCGGTGCAGCCCCAGCTCGATCTCGGTCACGAGGGAAAGGTGGGTCGCGGCTTTGTGGCTGCGGAGCACCCCCTTGGGCCGCCCGGTCGTGCCGGAGGTGTACATCAAGGTCCACGGGTCGGACGCCAGCACCGGCTGGGCCGGCTCGCGGTCGGCGGCCATGGCGATCAGCTGCTCGTAGTCGCGGTAGCCGGCGGGGCAGGCCGCGGCGGCCGGGCCGTGGCCGCCGATGCGGATCAGGTTGCCGGCCGGAACCGACAGGTCCGCCCGGACGTCCTCCAGGCCGCCGAGAAGCCCGTCCTCGACGATGATCGCGGCCGCGCCCGCATCCTCGACGAGATAGGAGATCTCGCGGCCGACGAGGCGGAAGTTGACCGGGACCGCGATCAGGCCCGCCTTGGCGGTGGCTGCGAAGATCTCGGCCCACTCCACCCGGTTGTAGGCGAGGATCGCGACGCGGTCGCCCTTGGCAAGGCCCAGGCCCAGCAGGGCGTTGGCCAGGCGGCAGGCGCGGCTGTTCCATTCTCGGAACGTCATCGCGCGCTCCAGGTCGCGTGCCCCGATCTTGTCGGGGGACAGGCGGGCGTGGACCGAGAGCATCTGGCCCAGCGTCAGCAGCTCCGTCATGCGCGTGCTCCGTCCTACTTGTTCACGAGGCGGGCCGGGATCGTGAGCACGAGCGCCCCGCTCGCCACCAGCACCGCCGCGAACAGGTAGAGGCTGGCCGAGTTGCTGTGCGTGACGGCGGCCAGCCAGCCGACGATGTTGTTGGTGGTGAACCCGGCCAGGTTGCCGAGCGAGTTGACCAGCGCGATCCCCGCCGCGGCGGCCGTGCCGCCGAGGAATGCGCCAGGCAGGCTCCAGAATGCGGCCTGCGCGCTGGAGGCCCCGGCCACCGCCAGCACAAGCCCGACCATGGCCAGCACGGTGCTGCCGCCGGCCCACGCCGTGAATGCAAAGCCGGCCGCGGTGACCAGGCATGGGATCAGCGTGTGCCAGCGCCGTTCGCGCATGCGGTCGGCGTTGCTGTTGAGGGCGATCATCGCGATCACGGCACACAGGTAGGGCACCGCGGTCAGCAGGCCGATCCTGAACGGGTCGGACACGCCGGTCTGCTTGATGATGGTCGGCACCCAGAAGCTGTTGAGATAGATGCCGCACACGATGCCGAAGTAGATCAGCCCGAGCAGCCAGACCCGCGGCGTCCGGAACGCGGCCGAGAGCTGCGACAGCCCCTCCTTCTCCTCCTCCTCGCGTGCGACCGCCCCGGCGACGATGCGCTTCTCGTCCTCGTCCAGCCACGCGGCCGCGGCGACGCGGTCGTCGAGATAGAACAGCGTGACCACGCCCAGGACCAGCGAGGGAACCGCCTCGATCAGGAACAGCCATTGCCAGCCGCTAAGCCCGTAGGCGCCGCTGGCGGCGTTCAGGATCCAGCCCGACAGCGGACTGCCGAAGACGCTGGCCATCGGGATGGCTGTGAGGAAGATCGCGGTGATGCGGCCGCGCCGCCGGGCCGGGTACCAGTAGGTCAGATAGAGCAGCACGCCGGGGATGAACCCGGCCTCCGCGACCCCGAGCAGGAAGCGCATGACGTAGAAGGTGAGCGGCGTCTGGACGAAGGCCATCGCACCGGAGAGCAGCGCCCAGCTGATCATGATGCGCGCGATCCACAGCCGGGCGCCGACCCTGTGCAGGATCACGTTGCTCGGCACCTCGACCAGGACGTAGCCGATGAAGAAGACGCTGGCGCCGAATGCATAGACCTGCTCGCTGAACTTCAGCTCGTCAAGCATCTGCAGCTTGGCGAAGGCCACGTTGACCCGGTCGAGGTAGGCGCCGAGATAGCAGAGAAACAGGAACGGCAGCAGCCGCAGCGTCACCTTCCGGTAGGTCCGGTCCTCGGCCGATGGCAGCGACGCAGGGTCTGCGGCCAAGCCGCTTGCTTGTGACATGGTGCTTCCTCCCAGACTGTCCGGCGCTTATGAGGCCGCGCGCCAGTTGCGGCTGTCAGGTCGATCGCGATGGCCGCGAGGTGGTGGGGTGTGCTCGCTCCTATGGGTGCTCCGCGGTGCCGAACCCGGCGGTGGCGGCCAGCCGTGCGGCGGCGCCGCGGACATGGTTCAGGGTGCGCGCCTCGGCCGCCTCGGCGTCTCCGGCGATGATCGCGTCCAGGATGTCGCGGTGCTGCCTCCAGATCGAGTGGGGCGGCTCCGACCGCCGCAGCACCTCTCCCATCACGCGCCGCAGGAAGCGCCAGTGGACTTCGGCGGTCGGCCCGATCACCGGGTTGCCGGAGGCGCCATAGATGAAGGCGTGGAAGGCGACGTCATGGGCGATCATGGCCTTGATCGCGCCGCCCGACACCGCGGACAGGCCGGCGGCGAGGATGCGCTCGCCTTCGTGCCGGGTCCGCGCTGCCACATCGGGCGAGGCGGCGCAGCGCCTTGCGGCGAGGGGGGCTGCGAGCGCATCGAGGGCGGCGCGCACCTCGTAGCGGTCCCGCATCATCTGCATGTCGAGCGGCGCCACGACCAGCCCGCGCCGGCCGGCATCCTGCACCAGGCCATCGGTCTTGAGCAGAAGCAGCGCCTGCTGGATCGGCTGGCGGGACACGCCGTAACGCTCGGCGAGGAGTTCCTGGACGAGGTGGGTGTTGGAGGCAAGCGTGCCGTCGGCGATCTCGCCGAGCAGGGCCTCGTAGGCCTGTTCCACCAGGCTGGGTTGAGGGGTGAGCAGCATTGCGCCCTTCCGCATACTGAATTCCGAGTTCAGAATACGGATTGATGAAGCAATGTCAATCTCTGTAAGGACAACCGTGGTGAATGAAAGCGCCTGGACCGGCCAGCAGCGGCGATGCCGAGGTGGATACACCCCCCAAGGCTGGCTCAGCGCCCGTGGTGGGCGCCGCGGCCCGCGCGTGCCGGGGCTGGGGTAGTCGATGCGCCCCGTTCTCGACGCCGCGCTGCCGGTGTTCGCGCTGATCCTGACCGGCGCGGCATGTGGCCGCTCCGGCATGTTCGACCGGCAGGCGACCGACAGCCTCAACCGCTTCGCGATCTACCTTGCCCTGCCGGCGCTTATGTTCGTCGCGATGTCGCGGATCACCCCTGACCAGGCCGGGCAGGGCGGCTTCGCCCTCGCGTTCGGCGGCGGGATCGTGGTCACCTTCGCCCTCGGCTTCATCCTCAGCCGCTGGCGGGGCGGAGATGTCGCCACCGCAAGCATCGAGGGGCTGGACGCGAGCTACAGCAATGTCGGCTTCATGGGCATCCCGCTCTGCCTGCTGGTGTTCGGGCCTGACAGCCTGCCGATGGCCGTCATCTCCACCTTGTTCACGGCCTGCGTGCTGTTCCTTTCTGCCGTCGCGATGATCGAGTTCGACCTGCAGCGGACTGCCAGTTTCGGACGCACGCTCCGCAAGGTGCTTCTTTCGCTGCTGCGCAACCCGCTGCTGCTCGCCCCCTTGGCCGGGCTCGGCATCGGGCTGGCCGGGCTTCCCTTGCCGGTCCCGGTCGAGCGGTTCGCGAGCCTGCTTGGCGGCGCGGCATCGCCGGTCGCCCTGATCTGCATCGGCCTGTTCCTCGCCCAGGAGCGCGTGACGGGCCGCGACGCCGTCCCGGTCAGCATGCTGGTCGGGCTGAAGCTGATCGTTCAGCCCGGCGTGACCGCGCTGCTCGCCGTCGCCGTGTTCCAGCTGCCGCCCTTTCAGGCGCATGTGGCGGTGCTGCTCAGCGCGCTGCCGATCGGATCGGGACCGTTCACCATCGCCAAGCTCTACGGGCTCAAGGCGAGGGTGACCTCCGGCGCCATCCTGGCCTCCCATGTGATGTCAGTCGCGACCGTATCGGCGCTGGTCGCGTGGCTCGGCTAGAGCAACCTCCGACCAATCTGCTCTTTTGGTCGGGCAAAGTTGCTCGTTAAAACAAAGAGCTAGAGATTTTCTCCGATCCACTTCGATCGGAAAAAGCTCTAGCGTTCGGCGCCCGGGCCAGCCCGACCCGTCCTCGTCAGGGGCGCCTCATGGCGTCCAGCCCGTGGCGGGCGAAGGCGATGGAGAGGTCACCCACCGTGCCGGCATCCGTCCCGGCCGCCGTGCCCGCCCGCGCGCGCGCCGCGATGCCCTCGAAGATCACGGCAAAACGGAACATCGAGAACGCGACGTGGAACGGCTCCAGCGGGCGCACCGGCGTTTGCCGGCTGGCGTAGTAGTGCGCCAGGTACTCCGGCTCCTCCGGAATGCCGAGCGCCGGGAGGTCGAGGCCGAGCAGCCCGCCGTATTCGGCCGGGCGGCTGCGCCAGCAGATCACGCTGAACCCCAGGTCGGCCATCGGATGGCCGATGGTGGACAGCTCCCAGTCCAGCACGGCGACCACGCGCGGCTCTGTGGGGTGGAACATCATGTTGCCGATGCGGTAATCGCCGTGCACCAGCGAGGCGGCGCCGTCATCCGGCGGCAGGGCCGCCAGCAGGATGTCGCGCAGCTCGCCCAGCTCCGGGATGTCGCGGAACCGCTCCGCCTCCCACTGCTTGCCCCAGCGCGCCACCTGGCGGGCGAAGTAGCCGCCGGGCCGGCCGAACCCGTCAAGCCCGGCCGCCTGCCAGTCCACGTCATGCAGCCGGGCCAGCGTCTGCGCATATGACATCACCATCGCGCGCCGGTCCGACGCCGGGGCGCCCTCCATGTCGCTGCTGCCGAACACGCGGCCCTCGACGCGCTCCATCACGTAGAACGGCGTGCCCACCACCTCGGGTTCCGCGTGGAACAGCAGCACGCGCGGCACCGGGACGGCGCTGCCGGCCAGCGCGGCCAGCACCCTCGCCTCCCGGTCCACCGCGTGGGCGGAGGGCAAGGTCTGGCCCGGCGGCTTCTTGCGCAGCACCATCCGGCGGCCGGGGTAGCTCACGAAGAAGGTCGGGTTGGACTGCCCGCCGGCGATCCGCTCAAGCTGCATGGCGCCGGCCAGCCCGGGAATCCGCTCGCGCAGGAAGGCGTCCAGCCCTGCCGTGTCGAACTCCACGGCGCTCATCGGTCGCCTAGTGCCGCGAGCGTGTCGCGCTTGATCTTCTTGGCCAGCGACCACTGATGCACCTCGGTTGGCCCATCGTAGAGGCGGAAGGCGCGGACCTCCCGGAACACCTGCTCCACGATCGTGTCGCCGGTGACGCCGGTGCCGCCCATCACCTGCACGCAGCGGTCGGCGATGCGGAACAACGCCTCGGACACCGAAACCTTGGCCATCGAGGACTCGACCGTGCCCGGCTGACCGGAGTCCAGCACGCCGGCGCACCAGTCGATCATCAGCTCGCACTGCTTCAGCTCGATCAGGTTGTCGGCCAGCTTGAAGCCCACCCCTTCATGGTCGATCAACGGCTTGCCGAAGGCGTGGCGCTTCACGGCATAGGCGGTGGCGATCTCCTGCGCCCGGGTCGCGGCGCCGAGCCAGCGCATGCAGTGCGTCAGGCGTGCCGGCGCCAGGCGCACCTGGGCATACTTGAAGCCTTCCCCGCTCTGCCCCAGCATCTGGTCGGCCGGGATGCGCACGTTGTCCAGCACCACGACGGCGTGGCCGCCGGGCATGGAGCTGTCGATGGTGTCCAGCACGCGCTCGATGCGGATGCCCTCCATCGGCAGGTCCACGAGGAACATGGTGGCCCCTTCCTCCGACTTCGCCATGATGATGCCGATCGAGGCGCCGGCGATGCCGGTGATGAAGGCCTTGCGCCCGTTCACCACCCAGTGGTTGCCGTCCGGCCGCGCCGTGGTCAGCATCATCGACGGGTCCGACCCGGCGCCGCCCTCGGCCGCAGGCTCCGTCATCAGGAAGGCCGAACGCGCGCGGCCGGAGACCAGCGGATCGAGGAAGCGGCGCTTCTGCTCCGGCTGCGCCACCCGGCCCAGCAGGAACATGTTGCCCTCGTCAGGCGCGGCGACGTTGACCGCGAGCGGCCCGAGCGGGGACAGCCCGGCGGCCCGCAGCACGATGGCGGTTTCCCGATGGCTGAGGTGGCGGCCGTCCGGGAGGATGTGCGGCGTGAGCACCCCGTGTTCGCGCGCCTTTTGCTTCAACTCCTGCGCCAGCGCATCGGTCGGGCCATGGGCGTCCCGCCGCCCGTCCTTCTCATAGGGGATCACCACCTCGCGCACGAAGCGCTCCACGCGCTCCGAAATGGCCTGGCCCTCGGCGAGGCTGCCATCCGATTCCTGCGGCTTCGTTACCATTGATCGTCCTTGAGAAAGGTTGCGCGTCTGTCCATCCGTCGGACGGGCCGTGTCCTACAGCGTGTTCACCAAGTGGCCGCCATCCACGGCCAGCGTGGCCCCCGTGATGTACGACCCGGCGTCCGAGCACAGCAGCAGCAGCGGCCCGTCCAGTTCCTGCATCCGGCCCAGGCGCCGCTGCGGAATGCGCTTGATCAGCGCCTCGCCGGGCGGGGTGGCGAAGAAGGCCTGGTTGATGTCGGTTTCGATGTAGCCGGGGCACAGCGCGTTCACCCGGATGCGGTGCCGGCTGAGTTCCAGCGCCAGCGCCTCGCTCAGCCGCACCAGCCCGGCCTTGGACGCCACGTAGGGAGCGAGCTGGGCGGCCACCCGCAGCCCCAGGATGGAGGCGACGTTCACGATTGAACCGCCCTTGCCCCCCTGCACCATCGCCCGCGCCGCCTCCTGCGCCACCAGGAAGCAGCCCTTCAGGTTCACGTCCACCACGCTGTCCCAGTCGGCTTCCGTCAGCTCCAGCAAAGGCCGGGACACGGTGGTCCCGGCATTGTTGACCAGGATATCAAGCCCGCCCAGCTGTTCGCCGGCCTGCGCCACCGCGGCACGCACCGAGGCGGCATCGCCGGCGTCCAGCCTCACGGTCACCGCGCGCCCGCCCTCGGACCTGATGGAAGCGGCCACCTCGTCCAGCTTGTCCACCCGGCGGGCGGCAAGGGCCACCGCGGCGCCGGCCCGGGACAGCACGCCGGCGAAGTGCCGGCCCAGGCCGCTCGACGCGCCCGTGACCAAGGCGGTGCGACCCGTGAGATCCATCTGCGTGCTCATCGTCAAGCCTCCCATCGGTAAGCGCCCAGGCTTTAATTGGGTTCCGGGGTTGTGCCGGGTCCGTCCACCAGCCCTCGGCGCCGCTGCCCCGCCACCGCCTGCGTGAAACGGGCCGCGAAGCCACGTTGCAGCCGCTCGGTCACGTCGTCCATACTTGGCCGCAGGAGAGTTGCACGCATGACCACACCGACGATGCCCCGGCTCACGCTTGAGAGGATCGACACGCGCGTCCTGAGCGTGCCGCTCCGCCGCCCGATCATCGGCAAGGTCGGCGAGTACAGCCACTGGCCCTTCATCCTGGTCGACGTCGTCACGGCGGAGGGCATCGTCGGCCACGGCTACCTCGAGCCGTACCGCGCGAGCGCCGTACAATCGATCCTTGCCCTGATCGACGACATGGCGACGCATCAGCGCGGCAAGCCGATTGCGCCGTTCGACCGCTTCGAGGCGGCGATGCGCGCGCTGCATTTCAACGGCCGGCAGGGCACGCCGTTGATTGCGATGGCCGGCATCGACATGGCGATGTGGGATGCGCTGGCCAAGGGGGCCGGCGTCCCGCTGGCCGTGCTGCTGGGCGGAACGGTCGGTCCGGTGCGCGCCTACAACACCAATGGCCTGTGGCTCATCCCGCTGGAGCGGATCGCGGAGGAGGCGGCGTCGCTGGTGGCGGAGGGCGACTTCAAGGCGATCAAGATCCGGCTCGGCCGCGACCACGTGCGCGACGACGTGAAGGCGATTGCGGAGGTGCGCCGGGCCGTCGGCGGCGACATCGTCCTGATGAGCGACTTCAACCAGGGCCAGTCGCTGACGGCGGCGCTGCGCCTGCTGCACGCGCTCGATGACCAAGGGTTGGAATGGTTCGAGGAGCCGATCGTGTTCGACGACTACGCCGGCTGCGCGCGCCTGGCGAACGAGCTGAAAACGCCCATCATGATCGGCGAGAACATCTTCGGGCCGCGCGACTTCCTCCGTGCCGTCCAGGCGGGCGCGGCCGATTGCTACATGCCGGACCTGATGCGCATCGGCGGGGTCACGGGTTGGCTCCGCGCCGCCGCCATCGCCGGTGCTGCGAACCTGCCGCTGTCGAGCCATCTTTACCCCGAGTTCTCCGCCCACCTGCTGCGGGTGAGCGAGAGCGCCGACTGGCTCGAGTGGCGGGACTGGGGCAACCCGTTCCTGGCGGAGCCGTTCCCGGTCCGCGACGGCGCGATCCACGTCCCGGACCGGCCGGGCGCAGGGATCGCGTGGGACGAGGCTGCCGTAAAGAGGTTCTCCGTCTAGCGCCGCGTCGGCACGGTCGAGGCCGGTTCTTTGGCCTGACCACCCGCAAGGCCGTGGCCACCGCCGGGACGCCGCGCCGGGTTACCGGCCCATCTCCCGCCGGCGCATCGGCATGGCATCCACGACAGCAAACAAGCGGTCGGCTTCGATTGGCGCCGCCTCCGACAGCTTGGCGCCGCCGTCCTTGCCGACCAGCACGGCCCGGAACGCGGCAGGAGGCACGCCGAAGCGCTTTCGCAGGGCGCCGGGGGCGCCATCCGTGGGCATCGCAGGCCCTGACGCCCGTGTCGCGGTGACTTCGACGACGACGAGGTCACGCTGCCGCGCCCCCTGCGCCGCAGACGCCAGGATCCGGCGCTGCTCAGTCATCGCGGGATCGTCCTCGCCGGGCGCGAACACCAGGAGGACACGGGACCTGCCAGCGTAGCGTTGCAGCGGATCAGGCATGGCGGCCTCCCCGGGCGTCAGCAGGATTGCGGCGGCCAAGGCGGCCAGTCTGCGACGGCTTGGGCTTGTGCGGTCGAACAACCAGGTTTCCTTCGTCTTGTCGCGGTCGGGAGGCGATCTGGCCCGGCCGGCGTGGCCGCCTCCCGCGGCGCGGTTCATGCACACGCCACGGCGTCATGGGGCCGGTCCAGACGCCGATCCTGCCACGCCCTCCCGCAAGCCCCCTGCTGCAGGCTCGCCCGGGTCCGATCCCGAACTGTCCCGGAGCGGGCGGAAAAAGGCGGCGATCTCGGTCGCCAGCAGCGCCGGCTGCTCCCAGGCGGCGAAGTGTCCGCCCTTGTCCATCGGCGTCCAACGGCGGATGTCGGTGTAGCTCCGCGCCGCGATGCTGCGCGGCGGCCGCCTGATCTCCTTCGGGAAGGCCGCGTAGCCCATCGGCACGTCAACGGTGCGACCGTCCGGGATCGGCCAGGGCCCGTGCATCCGCGCGTAGTAAGGCCAGAACGAGGCCCCGATGCAGCCCGTGAACCAATACAGCGAGATGTTCGCCAGCATCCGGTCGCGGCTGATCGCGCTTTCGATGGACCCGTCGTTGTCCGTCCAGGCACGGAGCTTCTCCACGATCCACGCGGCGAGGCCGACCGGGCTGTCGGTCAGGCCGAACGCGAGCGTCTGCGGACGCGTGCCCTGGATCCACTGGTAGCCCGTCTCCTCCTTGAGCCAAACCGCCGCTTCCTCAAGGTAGCGCTTCTCCTCCACGGTCGGATGTTCCGGCGGCGGCAGGTCCGGGCGGATCGAGAGCAGGTTGATGTGGATGCCGAGCAGTTTGGCCGCGTGATGCACGCCGAGGCAAGACGCGGTGAAGCCGCCCCAGTCGCCACCCTGCGCGGCGAACCGCGGATATCCCAGCACCTTCGTCATCAAGTCCGCCAGGCAGTCGGCGATCGCAGGCACGCCGAAGCGCGGCTGCCCAGGCCGGAAGGACAGGCCGTAGCCCGGCAAGGACGGCGCGACCACCGTGAAAGCGTCCGCCGGGTCACCGCCGAAGGCAGCCGGGTCGGTCAGGCGCGGGATGATGTCGAGGAACTCGAACACCGATCCGGGCCAGCCGTGCATCAGCAGCAGCGGGCAGGGGTTCGGGCCTTTGCCCGGCACAAGCAGGAAATGCACGTCGATGCCGTGCAGCGACGCCTTGTGCTGCGGGAAGGCGTTGAGCTTGGCCTCCTGCGCCCGCCAATCGAAGCCGGCGCGCCAGTACTCCGCGAGCTCGCGCATGTAGTCCGCGCTGGTGCCATAGGCCCACGGCTCGCCCGGCGCCTGGTCCGGAAACCGCGTTCGCGCCAGGCGCTTCTTCAAGTCGGCGATGGCTGCATCGGGCACGGACAGGGTGAAGGGCTCTGGCGCCTTTGCCATGGTGCGATGTCTCCTTATGGAAGGAGAGGATGCGCCAGCCCTGCGCCGCGGCAAAGGGCGGGGAAGCCGGAGGGGCGTCGCCCTGCCGCGGCGCAGGGCTGGCGCCGGCCAGGGATCGCGAAGCGGACGTTCTGCTGTCGGGTCTACGCTTCGCGCAAGCGGGGCAGGAACCAGGCGAGCAGGCCGATGGCAGGCAGGAATGAGCAGATGCGATACACGGTCTCGATGCCATACTGATCGGCAAGGCCGCCAAGCAGGGCAGCCGCGATCCCGCCCAGCCCGAACGTCAGGCCGTAGAAGAACCCGCCCACCAGACCCACTCGTCCGGGCATCAGCTCCATGGCGTAGATCAGAATGGCGGCGAAGGAGCTGGACATGATCAGGTTGATGATGATCGTCAGCACACCCGTCCAGAACAGGTTTGCGAAGGGCAGAACCAGCGTGAACGGCAGCGCGCCAAGGATCGAGAACCACAGGATGCGGTTGCGGCCGATGCGGTCGCCCAGGATGCCGCCGCCCAGCGCCCCTGCGGCCGACGACGCCAGGAACAGGAACAGCATCAGCTGCGACGTCTGGACCGAAACGCCGAATTTTCCGATGAGGAAGAAGGTGTAGAATGAGGTGAAGCTCTGGGAATAGGCGTTCTTCGAGAACAGAAGGACAATAAGGATGACGAAGGGGAGGACCACGTTTGCCACCGGGCGCGGAACGCTCGCCGGAGACGGCCTGTTCGCGGCGTCGGCAGGCTTCTTCCGCAGCGGGGTGATCTCGGCATGGTGCCCGGCGATCCACGTCATCAGCGCCATGGCCAGCAGGGCAGCGATCGAGAACCAGCCAAGACTTCCCTGTCCCAGCGGCACGATGACGAAGGCGGCAAGCAGCGGTCCCAGCGCACCCCCGGTCTGGCCGCCGACCTGGAAGATGCCTTGGGCCAGGCCTTGCCGCCCGCCTGACGCATTGCGCGCCATGCGCGTCGCCTCGGGATGGAAGATCGAGGAGCCAAGGCCGACGCAGGCGGCGGCGATCAGCAGCAATCCGTAGCTGCTGGCGTAGGCCAGCCCGATGAGGCCGGCGAGGCTGCATCCCATCCCGACGATCATGGAATACGGCATGGGATGCTTGTCGGTATAGAAGCCGACGGCGGGCTGCAGGAGCGACGCGGAGATCTGGAACGCGAGGGTGATGAGGCCGATCTGACCATAGTCGAGCTGATAGGCCGTCTTGATGATCGGGTAGATCGCCGGGATCAGCGACTGGATCATGTCATTGAGCAGATGCGTAACGCTGAGCGCAACGAGAATGGACATCGCGGCCTGCCTGGGAACAGCCACCGAGACAGCGTTACTCATCCTACAGATCCCTTATTCATGACCCAACTCGCTCTCCGCAGCTTCGGCGCTGTCGAGCTGTACGTCGACGCGCCATCCGTAGCGGTCTCGCCATCATGCAGACGCATCCAGAAATCAAGGGGATCTTACCAAACGCAAGCCGTTGACTTAGGCTTTGGACCCATAAAGGTTTCGGGACGACGTGAGGTGAAGCCGACGACGATCGTCAGCGACAACGGCATCGAGCTGACGTCCAACGCGGTGCTGTCGTAGGCGAGGCCGGGATCGACTGGCACTACATCGCGCCGGGCAAGCCGACCCAGACATGGCACCGTCGAGAGCTTCAACGGCCGAATGCGGGACGAGCTGCTGAACGAGACGCTGTTCACGAACCTGGCCCACGCCTACGAGGCGGTTGCCACTTGGGCCGACGATTACAACACCGAGCGGCCGCACTCTGCGCTCAGCTACGCAACCCCGGCCGCATACGCGGCCGAACTCAGGCTGGCCGCGTTACGGCCGGTTGCAACCGTCGCCGACGACGGCGACAACACACGCCGCTCTCTGGTCGTCACTGAATGAAGGATGGGGGTCAGGTCACAACAGCTCCCCAGCAGACCGTGGCGCGCCCTGAGGGATTCGAACCCCCGACATGCGGATTAGAAGGCCGCCGCTCTATCCAACTGAGCTAAGGGCGCGTCATCCCCTGCATACAGCTAATGCGTCCAGTTTTCAGCCCGGCCGTAGCGGAAATTATCGGCATAGGCTTTCGGCTTGACCGGCCGGCTCGCGGGCGGCACCTCCAGGTCGTAGGCGACGCCCTTCGTCTCGGCGAACGCCACGGCGGCCTCCGGCGTGTCGAAGCGCAGGCGCACCTGGCCCTCCGTGTTGCTGCTGCCCCACCAGCCCATCAGCGGGTCGTTCTTCTCGCGCTCGGTCGGCTGGTATTCCAGCACCCAGTTGCCGGCACCGGCGCGGCCGGACTGGGTGGCGGTCTTCGGGCGCTGGAAGATGCGGGCGCGCATGGTTGATCCCTCAAATCGACGGGTCGGGGCGCCCGGACTCGAACCGGGGGCCTCTTGTACCCAAAACAAGCGCGCTACCAGGCTGCGCCACGCCCCGGACCCGGGCGCAACCTAGGTTCCGGCCCTCCGCAACGCAAGGCCGACGCTACGGCGCAGGGCCGAAGATGCGCTGCTCGACCTTGTCGCCCACCCGGATGTCCAGGCGCTTCGCCGTGCCGGCCGCAAGCTCCAGCGTGGCGCGGACCGGGCCGCGGCTCTCGATGGTGGCGAGGCTGCCCGGCACGGTGTCCTCGGCGACCCGGCGGATCGTGCCGTCGGCGTTGATGAACAGCATGTCGAGCGGGCTGATGGTGTTGCGCATCCACATGGCGCTGTCGCGCGGCGCACCCCAGTCGAACAGCATCCCGCCCGCCGCGGGCACGCTCGGGCGGAACATCAGGCCCACCCTCTGCTGTTCCGGGCTCAGCGCCATCTCGACCTGGAACTCATGGCGCTTGCCGTCGCGCGTCCTGATCGAGAGCGGCTCCTTCGGCAGTTCCGGCTGTGCCGTGGTCTGGGCGTCGGCGGCCGGGGCTGTGACCATCAGGGGCATCACCATCAAAAGGGCAAACAGGAGGCGGCGGTTCATGCGGGGTGCTCCGAAAGCGTCTGCTCGGCGAGGAGTTTCACGGCGTCGCGCACCGGGCCGTCCCGCGGCGCGTCGCGGATCGTGGTGAACCAATGGCCCGGCGGGTTGCGCCCGGCCGCCCGGTTGTAGGTGAGCGCGCGCAGCACGGCCTCCGCCTCCGGAGTCGTGCGGTCCGGGATGGCGAGGCCGTTCAGCGTCGCCCACACCCCGGCCCAGCAGCGACCGACCGTGTAGGGGTTGTAGCCGCCGCCGCCCGTGACGATCAGCCGCGGCGCGAGGTCGCGGACCGCCGCCGCCACGGACCAATGCGCGTTGTTGGACAGCGACAGCCGGGCCAGCGGGTCCTCCTCCAGCGCGTCGGCGCCGCATTGCAGGAAGATCGCCTGTGGCCGGTGCGCCGCGACCATCGGCAGGATCGCGTGGCGCAGCAGCCAGGCCATCTCGCTGTCGTTGAATCCCTGGGGCACCGGCAGGTTGCGCGCCGCCCCGCCGGCGCGGTCGGAGACCAAGCCGGTGAACGGCCATCGCCCAGCCTCGTGCACGCTGAGGGTCAGCACGCGGGGATCGTCGTGGAAGGCGTCCTGCACCCCGTCGCCATGGTGGGCGTCGATGTCGAGGTAGACGATCCGCTCCAGCCCCTGGTCGAGCCAGGCGAGGATGCCCAGCACCGGGTCGTTCAGGTAGCAGAAGCCGCTGGCGCGGTCGGGGCGTCCGTGATGCGTGCCGCCGCCGGGGCAGTGCACGATGCCGCCCCCGGCGGTGAGCGCGGCGGACAGCATCACGCCACCGGCCGAGGTCATGGGGCGACGGTAGATCTCCGCATAGACCGGGTTGCCTTCGGCGCCGATGCGGTAGCGGGCGCGGTCCTCCTCCGACACCGCCTGCGCCGCCTCCGCCCGTGCCAGGGCGGCGACGTAGTCGGGGGCGTGGAACCGGGTGACGGCGGCGAGGTCGGCCATCGGCGCCGTGACGAACACCTCGTCCGGCAGCCAGCCCATCACCCGGCACAGGTCGGTGCAGATCGTCACCCGCGGGATCGCCAGCGGATGGGTCGGGCCGTAGGTCGAGCGCCGGTAGATCTCGCTTCCGACGTAGACGGGGCTTTGCAGCGGCGAAGGGAAGCGCCGCAGCGGGTCGTGCTGCACGCTCAGTCCCGCTGCGGCATGCCGTGCGGGACCACGGTGCTGACGATGCTCCGGTCCAGCGCCTCGTAGCCGGCGTAGTCGATGGTGGCGTACAGCTCGGACCGGGTCTGCATCTGGTCGAGCACGTTGTGCGTGCCGCCGTCGCGTCGGATCGCGGCGTACAGGGTTTCCGACGCCTTGGCCGCGACGCGCATGGAACTCACGGGCCAGATCACCATGCGGTAGCCCATGGCCTCGAACTCGGCGGCGGTGAAGAACGGCGTGCGGCCGAACTCGGTCATGTTGGCGAGCAGCGGCACACCCGGCATCCGCCGGGCGAACTCACGGAACATCTCGGCGGAGTGCAGCGCCTCCGGAAAGATCGCGTCGGCGCCGGCGTCCATATACAGCTTCGCCCGGGCCACGGCGCCATCCATGCCCTCGCTCGCGGCAGCATCGGTGCGGGCCAGGATATACAGATGCCGCCGCGCCGTGCGGGCCGCCGCGACCTTGGCCGCCATGTCATGCGGGTCGGCGAGCCGCTTGTCGTTCAGGTGCCCGCACTTCTTCGGCAG
>CAHJXG010000079.1 GCA_903644035.1 Rhodospirillales bacterium | reverse complement strand
GCTGGGCCGCCAGTCGAGGCGGGCCGCGGCGGCCGGGCCGAACCGGGACTCCAGCGCGTCGCGCACCGTTTGCCAGTCTTCGGGGGCGCAGGTGACCTCATGCCCCTCCGGCCCGCTCTCGGCGTTGTCGGCCCCGGCGTCGATGGCGGCCTCCAGCATGGCGTCCGCGGTGGCGGCATCGGCCGGGTACTGGATCACGCCGAGATGCGCGAACATGAAGGCGACGGAGTTGGTCTCCCCCAAGGCGCCGCCATGCTTGTTGAAGGCGGCGCGCACGTCGGAGGCGGTGCGGTTGCGGTTGTCGGTCAGCGCCTCGACGATGACGGCGACGCCCGCGGGGCCATAGCCCTCGTAGCGCACGTCCACGTAATCCTCACCGCCCGCAGCGCCGGCCGCCTTCTTCACCGCGCGCTCGATGGTGTCGCGCGGCATGTTGGCGCCGCGCGCCTCCGCCATGGCGGTGCGGAGCCGCGGGTTGGCGGCGGGGTCAGGCAGCCCGGTGCGGGCGGAGACGGTGATCTCGCGGATCAGTTTTGCAAATTGCCGGGCGCGCCGTGCGTCCTGCGCGCCCTTGCGGTGCATGATGTTCTTGAACTGGCTATGGCCGGCCATCGCGCGGGCGTCTCTGTCCTGGTGGATACGAATCCCAGACTAGCAGCCGCGGCACGGGGTTGGAACCTCGGCCGACCGTCACCGAGCGTGGGGCGCATAAGCGCAGCGCCATGCGCCATCAAACCAGCGCCTTCACCCACCCCTTTCCATTGTTCTAATCTGGCAGCAAATTTGCCCCAGCACTGAAAAAGCCCTCACCCAATCCATCCCCGCCGGTGAACACCGCTCCGCGGCGCGAATGCGGCGAGGCGAGCGCGGCGTCTGGCAATGGCGGTTCTGGCAGCACACGATCCGAGATGATCGAGACGATGCGAACCACATGGACTCCATTCATTTCAATCCGGTCAAGCACGCGTTTGCTGCGCATCCGGCGGATTGGCCGTTCTGGTCATTCCGTCGCTGCGTAGCGCTTGGGCTTTGCCCTACTGATCAGCGTCGGAGTGGCCGTGAGCCGTTGGAAATAGGCGAGCGGGTGTGATGGCGAAATTTTTGACATGGCACCTTTGGGGCGTCACGCGTCCCGTGTGCGTTTGTGTGATGGTTGCCGGGGTGGCGCATGGCGCTGCGTCTATGCGCCCTATGCTTGCTTCGCTGAAGAAGCGGCCTTGGAGGCCGCGTGACACGTGCCAACTTGGCCGCTGGCATGATAACGTCCCAGTTGAAGGACGGAGTTGCCTATGGACGAGGTGTTGACCGCGCCAACTCGGCACAGGGTGGATGTGGACGAGTATCATCGCATGGCCGAGGCCGGCATTTTCGGCGAGAGCGATCGGATAGAATTGATCGATGGGGACCTGATCGACATGGCGCCGATAGGCCAGGGCCATGCGGCCATCGTTGGCGGATTGAACGAGGCGCTATTCATGGCGTGCGCTGGACGCGCAATCGTATGGCCGCAGAACCCGATCCGGCTCGATCAGTCGAGCGAACCGCAGCCCGACTTGGCCGTCTTGCGGCGGCGCGCTGATTTCTACGCGACGGGTGAGCGACCCGGCCCTGCCGACGTCCTGCTTCTGGTCGAAGTGGCAGACAGTTCGCTCCGCTTCGACCAAAGGGTGAAACTGCCCTTGTATTCGCGCGCCGGCATCGCCGAACTGTGGATCGTCGATTTGCAGCGCCGCGTGTTGCACGCCCACCGTAAGCCGAACGGCGAGATGACCACGCACCAGCCCGGCGACCAAATCGGACTCGCCCTTGCGCCGGAGATCGTCGTGAAGCTGGATTTGGTGTTCGGCTAAAAGCTCGGACGGTTTTCTCGGTTCGCTTCACACCATTTGCAGATAGTCAGGCCGACCCGCCACCCGGCATCGCCTGCGACAGCCGGCCCCCCTGACGCACCGGCTCTACGCTCACCGCCAGCCCCGTCCGGTCATCCGTCACCACGAACACCCCGCAGACCGTCGCCTCGCCGCCCGCAGGGTGCATGCGCTCGCCGGGCATCTTGGACCAGAACCGGGCGGCGGAGGCGTCCTTTGCCATGCCGATCACGCTGTCATAGTCCCCGCACATGCCGGCGTCCGACTGGAACGCGGTGCCGCCCGGCAGAATGTGGTGGTCGGCCGAGGGGCAATGCGTGTGGGTGCCGACCACGAGCGACACCGCGCCGTCGAAGGAGTGGGCGTAGGCCATCTTCTCGCTCGTCGCCTCCGCATGGACATCCGCCACGATGGCCGACACGCTGGCGCCGAGCTTGTAGCGCGCCAGCAACTCCGCCGTGCCGCGGAACGGGCAATCCAGCGGGTCCATGAACAGCCGGCCCATGACGTTCAGCACCAGCGCGCGCCGCCCATCCGCCAGCGCCACCACGAACGACCCGGCGCCCGGCGTGCCCGGCGGAAAGTTCAGCGGCCGGATCACCCGCGGCTCCTGCGCGATGTAGGGGATTAGCTCCCGCCGGTCCCAGGAATGGTTGCCGAGCGTGATCACGTCGGCACCCGCGGCGAACAGCGCCTGCGCCATGTCGGGCGCGAGGCCGAAACCATGGCTGGCGTTCTCCCCGTTCACCACCACGAGGTCCGCCAGAAGTGCCGCGCGCAGCCGCGGCAGGACGTCGGCCACGGCGTCCCGGCCGGATCGCCCGACCACGTCGCCCAGGAACAGGATGCGCATGTTCAGTCCTTTGGC
>CAHJXG010000078.1 GCA_903644035.1 Rhodospirillales bacterium | reverse complement strand
CCAAGGAGCCGATCAGCCTCGAGACGCCCATCGGCGACGAGGAGGACAGCCACCTCGGCGACTTCATCGAGGACAAGGCGGCGGTCATCCCGCTCGACGCCGCGATCCAGGCCAACCTGCGGGAGGCGACGACCCGGGTGCTGAGCAGCCTGACGCCGCGGGAAGAGCGGGTGCTGCGCATGCGGTTCGGCATCGGCATGAACACCGACCACACGCTGGAGGAGGTGGGCCAGCAGTTCAACGTGACCCGCGAGCGCATCCGCCAGATCGAGGCGAAGGCGCTGCGCAAGCTCAAGCATCCGAGCCGCAGCCGCAAGCTGCGCAGCTTCCTGGACGACTAGCAGAGCCTGGGACTTGCACCCGACCAGCCGGGCGGTCGTCACCGTCACGTTCCTCCGCATGGACCAGCGCCCAGCCGACCCGCCGCGGCCGCTCCCGGAAGGGTGCAGCCTCGTGACGCTCGCGGCGTGCAGCGTGCCATTCTACCGCTACCTCTACGGCGTCGTGGGCGGGCCTTATCTGTGGTGGCTGCGCCGGTCGCTCTCCGACGCGGTGCTGGAGGGCCTGCTGCGCGACCCCGCGGTGTCCGTGACCGTGCTGTATCGGGGCGGCGAGCCTGCCGGGTTCTTCGAGCTGGACCGGCGGCAGCACCCGGCGGTGAACCTCAGCTATTTCGGCCTGATGCCACATGCGACCGGCCTGCGGCTCGGCACCGCGTTCCTGCGGGCGGCGGTCGATGCGGCGTTTGCCGGGGGTACGCGGGCGCTGACGGTGAACACCTGCACGGCGGACCACCCGCGGGCGCTGCCGGGCTACCTGCGCGCCGGGTTCCGGCCCATTCGGACGGTGCGGGAGGTCTGGGACGTGCCGGACCAGCTTGGCCTGTCCATTCCCGAGCACCTCCGGGTATAAGGCTCGCGGGGCGCACCTCAGGCGCCGGAAGGAACTTGCCGCCATGCGTCTGATACCCGTCTTGCTGGCCGCCGCGCTGGCGTCCCAGGCCGCCTGGGCGCAGCTTCCCAGCCCGCTCAAGATCGGCGTGCTGAACGACCAGTCCGGCCCGTTCGGCGACCAGTCCGGCCGCGGATCGGTCGTGGCGGCGCAGCTGGCGGCCGAGGACTTCATGCGCGAGGCGCCGGAGGTGCGGGTCGAGATCGTCTATGGCGACCACCAGAACAAGCCCGACATCGGCAGCGGCATCGTGCGCTCCTGGGTGGACCGGGAGGGCGTGGCGGCGGTGGCGGACGCGGTGAACTCGTCGGTGGGCCTCGCGGTCAACGACGTGCTGCGGGAGCGGCACCGGACCTTCATCGCCACCAACGTCGGCACGTCGGACCTCACGGGCAAGTTCTGTGCGCCCACGACGGTGCAGTGGACCTTCGACACCTGGGCCTTCGGCAACAGCGCGGCGCGGGCGCTGAAGGATGTGGGGCCGTTCTACTTCGTGGGCTTCGACTACGCGCTGGGCGCGGCGCTGGAGCGGGACACGACGGCGGCGCTGGCCAGCCTGGGCGGCAAGGTCGCCGGGTCGGTCAAGCACCCGCTGGGCACGACGGATTTCTCCTCCTACCTGCTGCAGGCGCAGTCGTCTGGGGCCAAGGTGATCGCGTTCGCCTCGACGGGCCTCGACTTCATCAACGCGGCCAAGCAGGCGGCGGAGTTCGGCGTGACGCGGACCGCGACGCTGGCCGGGCTGTTCACGCAGATCACCGACGTGGAGGCATTGGGGACGGAGGCGGCGCAGGGCCTGCTGCTGACGGAGGCGTTCTACTGGGACCTCAACGACGCCACCCGCGCCTTCACCCGGCGCTTCGCCGAGCGGATGCCCGGCCGCGTGCCGACCGAGAACCAGGCCGGCGTCTATTCCTCGGTCCTGGCCTACCTGCGGGCCGCCAAGCTCGCAGGCACCATCGAGGGGGAGCGGGTGGTGGACGCCATGCGCCGCGCGCCCATCGAGGACCCGCTGTTCGGCACCGTTACCGTGCGTCCGGATGGCCGGGCAATTCATGCGATGTATGTGTTCCGGGTGAAGACGCCGGCGCAGTCCGCCTCGCGCTGGGACCTTTACACGCTGGTGTCCACCATCCCGGCCGAGCTGGCGTTCCGGCCGATGGAGCAGGGCGGCTGCCCCATGGTCGGCCCGGGCGCCAAGTAGCCTGCAACCGTTGCCTGGCATGATCGTTGCCAGTCCTGAACGGCAGCCGGGGCATGGGGTCCCGGCATTCAGACAGGGTTGGCAGGCGCGATGCTGGGCAGGACTTGGGCGATGCTGCGGGAGACGGTGGCCGGCTACATCGAAGACGAGGCGCTGAGCCGCGGGGCGGCCATCGCCTACTACACCATCTTCTCCATCGCCCCGGTGCTGGTCATCTGCATCGCGATCGCCGGGCTGGTCTTCGGCCAGGAGGCGGCGCAGGGCGCCATGGTCGGGCAGCTCCGCGGCATGATGGGCGACCAGGCGGCGGAGGCGGTGCAGGCCATGATCGCCAGCGCCGGCAACAAGTCGAGCGGCATCTGGGCCACGGTCATCGGCGTCGTGACCTTGCTGATCACCGCGACCGGCGTGTTCGGCGAGATGCAGGCGTCGCTGAACCTGATCTGGAAGGCGCAGGCGCCGACCGGGGTGAGCGGGATGCTCAGGGCGCGGGCGGCAAGCCTGGGGCTGGTGGCGACGCTCGGGTTCCTGCTGCTGGTGTCGCTGGTGGTCAGCGCCGCCCTGACGGCGCTGGGCGCCACCATGAACCGCATCGTGCCGGGCATCGAGACGATGCTGCACGTCGCCAACTTCGTGATCTCGTTCCTGATGGTCTCGGCGCTGTTCGCGGCGATCTACAAGATCCTGCCGGACCGTCAGCTGCGTTGGAAGGACGTGGCGGTGGGCGCGTTCGCGACGGCGTTCCTGTTCACCGTCGGCAAGACGCTGATCGGGCTTTACATCGGCAGCAGCTCGGTCGCGAGCAGCTACGGCGCCGCGGGCGCCTTAGTGATCGTGCTGCTGTGGATCTACTACTCGTCGCAGATTTTCCTGCTGGGGGCGGAGTTCACTAAGGTCTGGGCAAGCCACCACGGCAGCGCCGAGGCGTTCGCCGCGCGCGCGGAGGCGGCGGGTGCCGCGCCCCCCGTACCGCCGCCGACCCCGGTGCAGGCGGTGATCGCGCATTCGGCCGCGCGGCGGGTGCCTATCGGGCTGTTCGACATCGCGGCTTTGGGCACGCTGC
>CAHJXG010000077.1 GCA_903644035.1 Rhodospirillales bacterium | reverse complement strand
GGGCGCCGGCGGGCTGGCCCGGGCGGCGTCCGCAAGCCAGGTCGTCTCGCGCAGGAAGCTGTCCAGGCCGCCGAACGCGGCGGGGTCGATGACCTGCAGGAACACCGCGGCGCCCCAGCCCTCCGAAGGGTCGGCCCGGCCGAAGCCGCCGAGCGCCGCCGTCAGCGCCTCCACCAGCAGGCCCAGCGCATAGCCCTTGTGCCCGCTGTCCATGCCGCCGAGCGGCAGGATGCTGCCGGGCGGGTCGGTGAACAGCGCGGCCGGGTCGGGCGTCGGATGCCCGGCGGCGTCCAGCAGCCAGGGGTGGCCGAGCACGGCGCCCTCCTTGTTCAGGCGCCCCGTCAACCCGTTGGTGGTGGTGCTCGTGCTGACATCCAGCAGCACCGGGTCGCCCCGCGTCGGGAACCCGGCGGCCATCGGGTTGGGCGTGATGAACGCGCGGGTGCCGCCGAACGGCGCCACGCTGGCGACCGAGGGATCGGAGCTTTGCAGCAGCACGACCATCCCCCGCGCGGTGACGCGGGCCAGGTAGGCCGCGAGGCAGGCGATGTGATGGCTCCGGCGGATCACGACGGTCGCCGTGCCGTGCGCCGCGGCCCGCTCCGTTGCCAGTTCGATGGCCTGCGCCACCAGCCACGGCCCCGGCAGCCGCCGCCCGTCCCACAGCACGCTGGCGCCGCGGTCGCTGATGGTCTCCCACCCGCCCTGCGTCGCCATGCCGCCGGTCGCGATCGCGTCGAGGTAGCCCGGCAGCAGCGCCAGGCCATGCGTGGTGTGGCCCAGCAGGTCCCCCTCCACCAGCACGTCGGCCACCGTCGCCGCACGGTCGGCGGCGAGGCCCGAGGCCTCCAGCAAGGCGTGCGCGTAGCGGAGCAGGCCAGCGTGGGGGTAGGTCGGCTCGGTCATGTGCGGCGTCTCCTTCCGGCTGAGGCTAGCAGCGAACGGCCGCGCGCAGAACAGGGCATGACGCCGGCCGCGCCGTATGACATTTCAAAGATGGACTGACGCCGTCACGTCGCCTGGGCTAGGGTCGCTCCAGCAGAAATGGAGGGTTTGATGCGTGTGGCGGTGATCGGTTTGGCGGCGGGACTGCTGGCGTCTGGGGCGGCGTGCGCGCAGGTGATCTACCCCATCGACCAGGCCGCCATCCTGGCCGGCAGCCGCTTCGACCTCAAGGTGGAGTTCCCCGGCCTCGCCGACGCCTCCCGCGTCCGCGTCACGGTGAACGGCCGCGACCACGCCGCCGCCCTGGGCCGCGCCGCCGAGTTCATCCAGAAGGAGGACGGCAAGGATCTGTCCGCCCTCATGCTGCGCGGCGTCGCCATCGACCAGCCCGGCCGCTACGACGTGACCGCGACCGACGGCGACCGGACCGCGACCGTCACCTGGGACGTCTACGCCGCCACCGCGCCGCGCCGGGCGAAGAACGTGATCCTGATGATCGGCGACGGCATGGCGATGGCCAACGTCACCGCCGCGCGCATCCTGGTGGGCGGGATTGAGCAGGGGAAGTATCGCCGCCCGCTGACCATGGACGGCCTGCCGCAGATGGCGACCGTCGGCACCTCCGGCACTGACAGCATCGTCACTGACAGCGCCAACAGCGCCAGCGCCTACAACACCGGGCACAAGAGCGCGGTGAACGCGCTCGGCGTCTACGCCAGCCGCGCCGCCGACACGCTGGCGCACCCCAAGGTCGAGACGCTGGGGGAGGTCGTGAAGCGCCGGCTCGGCATGTCCGTCGGCATCGTGACCAGCACCGAAATCCAGGACGCGACCCCGGCCGGCGTGTTCGCCCATACCCGCCGCCGCAGCGACTACGTGCCGATCACCGACCAGCTGCTGGCGTTCAATGCGGACGTGGTGATGGGCGGCGGCTCCGCGAGCTTTCTGCCGCAATCCGTGCCCGGGTCGCGGCGGAGGGACGCGAAGGACATGATCGCGGCGTTCCGCGAGCAGGGCTACGCCTTCGCCGACACGGCCGCGGCGCTCTCCGCCGCCGCCGACCCTTCGACCAAGAAGCTGCTGGGCCTGTTCAACCTCGGCAACATGGACGGCGCGCTTGACCGGTTCTACCTGAAGAAAGGCACCGTCGAGCGGTTCCCCGAGCAGCCGGACCTGACGGAGCAGGTCAGCGCCGCGCTCAAGGTGCTGGAGCGCAACCCGGCCGGCTTCTACCTGATGGTCGAGAGCGGGCTGATCGACAAGTTCAACCATCCCATCGACTGGGAGCGGTCCGTTTACGACACGATCATGCTCGACCATGCGCTGAAGGTCGTGCTGGATTGGGCCGCGGGCCGCGATGACACGCTGGTGATCGTGGTGCCGGACCATACCCACGGCGTGGGCATCGTCGGCACCGTGCGCGACGAGGTGCAGGCCGAGCAGATGCGCGACAAGGTCAGCGTCTATGCCGACGCTGGATTCCCGAACTACCCGGCGCCCGACGCCCGCGGCTACCCGCCCAGCGTGGACGTGTCGCGGCGGCTCGCCATGTTCTACGCCTCGTTCCCCGACTATTACGAGAGCTACCGGCCCAACCTCGATGGTCCCCGCGTCCCCGCCGTGCGCAGCGGCGCCAGCGGTCCCTACGTCGCCAATGAGAAGCTGAACACGCCGGGCGCGCAGCTCCGCACCGGCAACCTGCCGCGCGACGCGGAGCAGGGGGTGCACTCGGCGGACGACGCACTGCTGCGGGCGACCGGTCCGGGGTCGGAGCGGCTGCACGGCTTCGTGGACAACACCTTCGTGTTCCGCGCGATGGCGGAGGCGCTCGGCCTTGGCACGCCCTAGGCTGCTCCGCCGCGCCCTGCTGGCCGCCCCGCTGCTCGTGGCGGGACGCGCCCGGGCGGCGGAGCGGCTGCGGTTCGACGACCTGTATTCCGGGTGGAGCGTGACCGGCCTGCGCTTCTCCGAGCGCGCGCAGGCCCTCGCCGGGCACCCCGCCACCATGGCGGGCTTCATGGCGCCGCCGCTCAAGGCGGAGGCGGATTTCTTCGTGCTCACCCGCGAGCCGCTCAGCATGTGCCCGTTCTGCTCGTCGGACGCCGAGTGGCCGCCCGACATCGTCGTCGCCTACCTCCGGCACGACGCCCAGCCGACGGCGCCGAACGAGGTGATCGAGGTGACGGGCCAGTTCGAGCTTGGCTCCTGGACCGACCCGGCGACCGGCTTCGTCAGCCAGGCCCGGCTGCGCAGTGCCAGCTTCCGCCGAGGCTGAGGCGGCGCCCCGCCCCGGCACGGCGCTCACCGGG
>CAHJXG010000076.1 GCA_903644035.1 Rhodospirillales bacterium | reverse complement strand
AGCGCCTGCTGTTCGCCGGCGAGGCGTGCCGCACCGACGGGCTGGCCGGCACGGTCGGCGGCGCGTTCGCGAGCGGCGAGGCAGCGGCCGCGCGGCTAGTGCAGTTCCTGAAGCCGGGCCAGCAGGAAGTCCCGGAACACCGCCACGCGCTTTGAGTTGCGCAGCTCCTCGGGATAGACGAAGTACACCTCGACCTTGGGCGCCTTGAGGTCCGGCAGCAGCCGGGTCAGCCCGTCGAGGTCGTCGGTCATCCAGTCCGGCAGCACGCCGATGCCCATGCCGGAGCGGATGGCCAGCGCCATCGCGTGCAGGCTGTTGACCTCCAGCAGCGCCCGGCGCGGCTGCCCGGCGCGCCGCCCGGCCTCCGCCAGCCAGTCGATGTCGGGCACCGGCGGTCGGTAGTCGCCGAACAGGACGATCTTGTGGTCGTCCAGCTCCTCCGGCCGGGTCGGCGTGCCGTGCTTCTTGAGGTAGTCCGGATGCGCCACCACCACCCAGGTGATCTGCATCAGGTGCCGCTGCACCAGGTCCGGCTGCTTCGGCGGGTGCATCCGGATGGCGACATCGGCCTCCCGCATCGCGAGGTCGAGGTCGGTGTCGTCGAGCAGCAGCGTCATCGTCACGTCGGGATACATGTCGAGGAACCCCTGCAGCCGCGGTGCCAACCAGGTGGAGCCGAAGCCCACGGTCGTCGTCACCTTGAGCCGCCCGGCCGGTTTCTCCTTGCTCTCGGTGAGCAGCGCCTCGGTCATCGCGAGCTTGGCGAACACCTCCCGCACCGTGCGGTTCAGGCTCTCCCCCTGCTCGGTCAGGATCAGGCCGCGGGCGTGGCGGTGAAACAGGGGGACCTGCAGCGCCTCCTCCAGCGCCGAGATCTGGCGTGAAACCGCGGACTGGCTGAGGTTCAGCGTCTCGCCGGCATGGGTGAAGCTGCCGGCCTCTGCGACGGCATGGAATACGCGCAGCTTATCCCAATCCATGCCCTTGCCTGTTCCCTATCGGTCCCGCGCCGACTCGGCTTGGGACTCTTCGATAGCGTAAACCGGAAGATGGGCAAGTGGCTATCGGTTGCGGGGCGGTATGGAAGCCGATTGCGGGACGCGCAACGCTCCACGCTGAGCAGCCTTTCCCCTGTCCCTGGCAAGCAACCCGGTTCCGCCGATGTCGTGTGGCCACAGCGCCGCCGAACGTCAGGGCCGCCGGTCTTTTGCGCACTGCATGGCAAACGCCGGGTCGTCGGGGGAGAAGCTCGCCTCGATCTCGTCCGTGGCCGTGGCCCAGCCCAAGGTTTCCTGGCCTATGGCGGGCAGGCCTGACGTGCGCTGCGGCTGACCGTAGCGGCTGATCAAAAGAGCCTTGAACACGTCGGCACCGTCGCGGCTCGTCAGGCCGTAGAACACGCAGGCCAGCCCTTTGCCGTCTGTGTTGAAGGAGAACACCGTCCGCAGCGTCAGCGCCGCGTCCTTGAACTCTCCAGTCGCGGCCGTCTCCAGGGGAGGGAGGCGGGGACGCTGCCGGGCTGGCAACAGCGTGGCCCTGCCGCTTGACGCCGCCACAACCTGTTCAGGCGTCATGCCCCACTTTGTGTACTGCCAGTCAGCGTGAACGGGAGAGGCCGCCACCAGGGCGCTCAGGCCCGCCATCCACGTCACGCTTCGCATGGGAGACACTTCCTCACCAGGGGCAGCTTCGAGCCGCCGATGCCGCAGCCCCGCAGTGTTTCCTTGGTTGACCCAACTGTTCTTGCGGGTAACTGCCAGCTTGCGTTGATTGTGCAGGCATCAGGACCCTGTGACAACGGCAGCGTCCTCTGGAGGCAAGCTCGGGTCCCTGTGCCCTTTACCCTCGTCAAGGCCGAGGCGTGCCGAGGCTACTCCGCCGCTTCCGCGCTCGCCTGCGCCGGTTGCGCCTGCAACGTCAGGAACTTCTCCGCCTCCAACGCCGCGATGCACCCGGTCCCGGCCGCGGTGATCGCCTGCCGCCACAGCTTGTCCTGCACGTCGCCGGCCGCGAACACGCCGGGCACGGAGGTCTGGGTGAGGCCGGGCTTGGTGAGCACGTAGCCCTCGCTGTCCAGCTCGACCTCGCCGCGGAAGATCGTCGTGTTGGGCATGTGGCCGATGGCGATGAACACGCCATCCACCGGCAGGTGGCTCAACGCGCCGGTGCGCACGTTTCGCAGGGCAACGCCCGTCACGACCTCGGGCTGGCCGCCGCCGGTGACCTCCTCCACGGCGCTGTCCCACAGGACGGCGATCTTGGGATGGCTGAACAGGCGCTTCTGCAGGATCTTCTCGGCGCGCAGGCTGTCGCGCCGGTGCACCAGCGTCACCTTGTCGGCGTGGTGGGTCAGATACAGCGCCTCCTCGACCGCCGTGTTGCCGCCGCCGATCACCGCCACCTGCTTGCCGCGGTAGAAGAACCCGTCGCAGGTCGCGCAGGCCGACACGCCCGCGCCCTGCAGCCGCTTCTCCGACGGCAGGCCCAGCCAGCGCGCCTGCGCCCCGGTCGCGATCACCACGGTCTCGGCCAGGTAGACGTCGCCGGAGTCGCCCGTGCAGCGGAACGGGCGGCGCGAGAAGTCGACGCTCATCAACAGGTCGCTGATCACCCGCGTGCCAACGTGCTCGGCCTGCTTGGCCATCTGCTCCATCAGCCAGGGGCCTTGGATGGCGTTCTCAAACCCCGGATAATTTTCCACGTCCGTCGTGATCATCAGCTGGCCGCCGGGTTGCAGGCCGGAGACCAGCACCGGGTCCAGCCCGCCGCGCGCCGCGTAGATCGCCGCCGTGTAGCCGGCCGGCCCGGCGCCGATGATCAGGACCTGGGTATGGATCGTCTCAGGCATGGCGGCGCGGCTCCTTTGCACATCCGATCATATCGGCGGGCACGGCGAGCCACGCAAGCCGCCGGGCGCCGTGCAAGCGAGGCCGCCCGTCCGGGTGTTCATGTCAGCTCTTCCGTAATATTGTTGCGCGGCAACTGGGATAGACAGGCCTATGAAGTTTGATGGCGACGACGTGGCGGAACTGGACGGGATCGACCGGCGCATCCTGGCCGAGCTGCAGATGGACGGCCGCATGACCAACGTCGAGTTGGCCCGGCGCGCCGACATCACGGCCCCGCCCTGCCTGCGCCGGGTCCGGCGGCTGGAGGAGGCCGGCATCATCCGCGGCTACCACGCCGACACCGACCCGGCCCGCCTGGGATGGGAAATCGTGTTCTTCGCGCTGATCGGGCTGGACAGCCAGAAGGAGACGGTGCTCTCGGCGTTCGAGGCGGAGGTGGCGGAATGGCCCGAGGTCCGGGAGTGCCACATGATCCGCGGCGGCGGCGACTTCCTGCTGCGCCTGGTGGCGCGGGACACCGCACACGAGAACGCGCTGACCCGGCGCCTGACCGGCGCGGCGTCGGTCAGCCGGGTGCAGACTCTGCAGACGATCCGCACGAGCCGCAGCCTGGCCGGCGTGCCCCTGTAGGGCGCGCCGGCCGTCCGCTCAGTTGATCCGCGGGCGCGCGACCATGCGGTAGACCACCAGGATGATGACCGCGCCGACCACCGCGCCGATGAACCCGGCCGACTGGCCCGGCCGGTACCAGCCCAGGGCCTGACCCAGGAAGGTCGCGACCATGGCGCCGGCGATGCCGAGCAGGATGGTGATGATGAACCCGCCGGGATCACGGCCAGGCGTCAGGAACTTGGCCACCAGGCCGGCGAGGCCGCCGATGATGATGGCGCCGATAAATGAGATCATGGAAGCACTCCGGTCGTATTGGGAACGATGTCGCAACTCTTGGGACGGGGCCGCTGTTTCGGAGAATGGCACAGGGTGGCTTGACGTGCCACCAGGGGTGACGGATCGGAGGCGCATGGCCCTGCTTGCCTTGTTGCTTCTGACCCTCCTCCGCCTCGTCGTCGCGGCGGCGACGCCGCTGTCGGAGGATGAGGCGTACTACTGGGTCTGGTCGCATGCGCTGGCGCCGGGCTACCTCGACCATCCGCCGATGGTGGCGCTCTGGATCCGGGCGGGAACCTGGCTTGCAGGCGAGGATGCGCTGGGGGTGCGGCTATGGGGGCCGGTGTCGGCGGCGGCCGGCTCGGTGCTGCTGGCGCGCTCGGCGGAGCTGCTGTTTCCCGGGCGGCGGTTGGGCGTGCCCGCGGCGGCGCTGCTGAACGGCACGCTGCTGGTCGGGGCGGGCGCGGTGACGATGACGCCGGACACGCCGCTGCTGCTGTTCTGGGCGGCGACGATGTGGGCGCTGGCGCGGCTGCTGCGGTCCGGCGACGGGCGGTGGTGGCTGGCGGTGGGCCTTTTCGCCGGCTGCGCGACGGCGAGCAAGTATACCGGCGGCTTCTTGGGTGTCGGCATCGTGCTGTGGCTCCTGTGGGTGCCCGGGCTGCGCCGATGGTTCCGCAGCGCCTCTCTGTGGCTCGGCGGGATCGTGGCGGCGGCGTCCTTCGCGCCGGTGGTGCTGTGGAACGCGGGGCATGGCTGGGCCAGCTTCGCCAAGCAGGGCGGGCGGACCGGAGACTGGAACCCCGGCGCGGCGCTGCGCCACCTCTCGGAGCTGCTGGGCGGGCAGGTGGGCCTGGCGACGCCCTTGGTGTTCATCCTGCTGTCGGCCGGGATATGGGCCGTCGTCCGGCGCGCGGCCGTGCGCGACCCGGCCTGGTCCCTGCTCGCGGCGCTGACGCTGCCGGGCCTGCTGGTGTTCGTGCAGCACGCCATCGGCGACCGGGTGCAGGCGAACTGGCCGGCCATCGTCTATCCCGCCGCCGCGGTCTGCGCCGCCGGGATCTGTGGCACAGGCCTGGGCTGGCGCCTGTGGCGGCCCGCGGTGGCGCTCGGCCTGGCGGTCACGGCGCTGGTCTATGTGCAGGGCGCCACGGCGCCGTTTCCGCTGCCGCGCCGGCTCGACCCGATCCTGATCCGGCTCGGCGGCTGGGACGGGGTGTCCCGCGACCTGGAGGCGATGCGGCGGCAGCAGGGCGTCGCGTGGATCGCGTCCGAGGCGTATGGCGTCGCCAGCCTGCTTGCCTGGCGTGCCCCGCCGGGCGTGCCGGTCCTGGGGGCCGAGGACCGCTGGGCGCTGTTCCGCCTGCCGCGGGCCAGCAGCGCGGAGCCTGGGCTGCTGCTGGTCAGCCAGCGCCGGTCCGAGCCGCCGGATCCCGCCTATTGGGCAACGGCCCGGCAGGTCGGCCAGGTCGTCCGCACCCGCGGCAGCGCGCCGGACGGGGTGGAGGCCGAGCGATTCCGCGTTTACCTTGTGACCCAGCGGCCAGGCGCCCCGTTTGCCCGCTTGCCCCATGCAGGAGAGCAGGATGCAGCTTCCGACCCATGACGACGTGGCCGCTGCCGGGCGCCGGATCGCCGGGCACGTCGTGCGCACCCCCACGCTGCGCAACCCGCGGCTCGACGAGCTGACCGGCGGCACCGTGCTGCTGAAGGCCGAGGTCCTGCAGAAGACCGGCAGCTTCAAGCTGCGCGGCGCCACCAATGCCGCCCTGCAGCTTTCGGAGGCCGAGCGGCGGGCCGGCGTCGTGACGCATTCCTCCGGCAATCACGGCCAGGCCCTGGCCTGCGCCGCGCAGTCCATCGGCGCCGCCGCCACGGTCTTCATGCCGCGCGACGCGCCGCAGGTGAAGATCGACAGCACCCGGCGCTGGGGGGCCGAGATCGTGCACTACGACCGCGCCACCGACGACCGGGAGGCGCTGACCCGGCAGTATGTCGAGCGCACCGGCGCGTCGCTGATCCCGCCGTTCGACCATCCCCACGTCATCGCCGGGCAGGGCACGGCGGCGCTGGAGCTGTTCGAGGATGCGGGCGACCTGCCGGTCGATGCGCTGCTGGTCTGCACCGGCGGCGGCGGCCTGATCGCCGGGTGGGCGCTCGCGGCCGAGGGCGTGCGGCCCGGCGCCGAGATCATCGCGGTCGAGCCGGAAGGGTCCGACGACACCGGGCGCTCGCTCCGTGGCGGCGAGCGTGTGGGCAATCCGCCGGGCGGCTCGGAGCTTTGCGACGCCTTGCTGGCCAGGATGCCGGGGGAGCTGACCTTCGCGGTGAACCGCACCCGGCTGGCCCGCGGCATCACGGTGACGGATGCCGAGGTGCTGGCGGCCATCGCCTTCGCCTTCACCCATTTGAAGCTGGTCGTGGAACCCGGCGGCGCCGTGTGCCTGGCCGCCCTGCTCTCGGGCCGCTTCGACCCGCGCGGGCGCGTGGTGGGCGCCGTGCTGAGCGGCGGCAATGTGGACCCGGCGGTGTTCGCGCGCGCCTTGGCGGCCTGAGCGGCGCCTGCATTAGCGAAAGATTAAGCCTTCTGCCGCATCTTGCCCCCGACACAGGCGAGGGTTGGCATGAGCGGCACGAGGAAAGCCAAGGCGACGATCATCATCCGCAAGGAGGAAGTGGTCGAGGGCGGCCACCACGGCGGCGCGTGGAAGGTGGCGTATGCCGACTTCGTGACGGCGATGATGGCGTTCTTCCTGTTGATGTGGCTGCTGAACGCCACCACGCAGGAGCAGCGGTCGGGCCTGGCCGACTATTTCAGCCCCAACAGCGTGACGTCGCGCAACGCCTCCGGCTTCGGCGCGCCGTTTGGCGGGCTGACCCCAAACGTGGAGGGCGCGCTCGCGTCGGACCGGGGCGCGGTTCAGCTCACGCCCGGCCCGACCCATCCGATCATGAGCATCGACGACAGCGAGGACGACGCCCCGGTGACGCCGTCGAAGCCGCGGACCAGCGGGCCGTCGCTGCTCACCGTGGCGCAAGACGGTGCGGGGTTCCAGGCGCCAGGCGTCCAAGCGGTGGAGCCGCCCGAGGCGGCGCGCGCGCCTACCGCCCGCACGGCGCCGCCCGC
>CAHJXG010000075.1 GCA_903644035.1 Rhodospirillales bacterium | reverse complement strand
CGCATCGCGGGCGCCAGCCCGTCCGGCAGCAACCCCAGGGACGTCTCCGGACGATCCAGGGTCGTGCTGCTCATGCCATGGCCGGGGATCGGGCGACGAGGGGAGAGGCCACGGCGAGCAGGGCCGGGTTGTCGCAGCCCGCCCGCCCGGCCGGTCCCGTGGCGGAGGCGCGCTCCACGCATTGACGCAGCGAGCAGAGCCGGCCGGATGCGCAGGCGCCCATGCGCCCGGCCGCCAGCATCGCATCCACCTGGCGCCCCTGGAACCGGCGGATGCCGTGCGCCAGGCCCCAGCTCAAGGCGTCCTCCGTCTCGGCCCGGTGCAGCACGACGCGGCCTTCGCCCAGCCTCTCGAGCGCCTGCGCGACTGCCGGCCCGGCCTCGGGCAAGTGCGGTGACCAGTCGAGCTTGATGAGGTCCGGCTCCAGCACCGCCGGCACGGTCAGCATCAGCGCATGGTGCGACACGCTGTCCAGCACGAGCGTCAGCCCGGCGGCCCGAAGGCGCGTGCGGGCGGCCATGAACGCCTCCGGGTCCGCGCAGGCCTCGACGAGCGGGATCTCCACGCCGACCTGCGCGCCGATGGCCCGGCAGCCCGCGGCAAACCGGGCGAACGGGTCGGACATCACCCCGGACAAGGTCAGGTCGAGGTGCAGCTTCGGACCCAGGCCCCGGGCCCCGGCCGTCAGCGGGCCGTTCGCCAGCAAATCCTGACGGAGCGCGTCCAGCATCCGGCCATCCAGCCGGCTGGCCAGGTGGCGGAACAGGAACGGGTCCGCATGGGCCTGGCCGGTGGCGGCGATCCGGGCCTCCAGCACCGCGACGGAGAAGGTCGCCTCCCGGAACAGCGGCTGCAGGCGGCCCTCGCGTCCCGGCACGAGCAGGACGGCGGTCTGCTGCTGCATGAGGTCGGTGATGCGGCTTTGCTCGATCACGGATTCCAGGGCATCGATGGTCTGGGCGCTGCCCCTCGGCTCGGTCAGGGCAGGGTCGGGCAGGGCGTCCAGCGCGCGGGCCCGGGCATAACGCAGCAAGGCCGCGCCGTCGCGCCCCAGCGACCACAGCGTGATCAGCCCGGCGGGATCCGGCATGTCCAGCTGGAACAGCCGCGCCAGCGTCGCCGCCAGCGGGCCGGCCTCCTCGGAGCGGAACAGCAGCAGCAGGTCGTCGTTCGGCAGGGCAAAGACCTGGCCCGCCTGCCGCTGCGCCGCGTCGTCCATCACGGCGCGGGCGATGCGCCGGTGGTGCGGGCGCGGTGCCGGCGGGGCCATGCGAGAGAGGTGCAGCACGAGCGCCATGCGGCCGTGCGGCGCGCGGAGGGCGCGCTCAACCGCATCCAGCAGGTGCCGCCCGATGTGGTGGGCTGCCGCGACGGCGTCTCCACGGAAGCTGGCGCTGTCAGATTTCAGTGTCGTGGTCCCCGCTTGGTCGGGGTAAGATGCCGCATCATGATTACCAGCAGGTTAGCAACTCTCGCATCCGTCTTCGGCATGGGGCCTCGGGCGCCGGACCTTCCCCGCTTGGCGCCCGGGCGCCGGATCTATGCCATCGGCGACGTGCATGGCCACCGGTCGCAGCTCCAGGCGCTGCACGACGCCATCGCCCAGGATTTCCACGAGCGCCCGGTCAGCCGGCCGTTGCTGATCCACATGGGAGACCTCATCGACCGCGGCCCGGATTCGGCCGGGGTGCTCGCGCTGCTGGCCGCCGGGCCGCCGGTGCCGGGTGTGCCGATGGTGAACCTGATGGGGAACCATGAGTGGATGTTCCTGTCGGCCTTGGCCCGGCAGGATCAGCGCGAGGCCGACAACTGGCTCGACAACGGCGGCACCGACACCTTGATGAGCTGGGGCCTGCGTCCGTCCACGCCGCTCGCGCAATGGTCGGCGCTGGTGCCGCGCGCCCACGTCCTGTTCCTCCGCGGGCTGGCCCCCTGGTATCAGCGCGACGGCTACATGTTCGCCCATGCGGGCGTCCGGCCCGGCGTGCCGCTGAGCCGGCAGATATGGTCCGACCTGCTCTGGATCCGCGCGCCGTTCCTCGACCGGCGCGGCCCCTTGCTGCCCGACGCGCCCGACCTCGTCGTCGTGCACGGCCACACGCCGCAGCCGGAGCCCACGCTGCGCGCCAACCGCATCGGCATCGACACGGGAGCCGGCCGCGGCGGGCCGCTCACCTGCGCCGTGCTGGATGGCGACGAGGTGCGTTTCCTGCAGGCGGATGCGCCCGGCAGCGGCGAGGCCCCGTCGTGACGCCAACACACGACTTGCCACCTGCGCAGGGGGGCGGTAGCCCATGACGATGGACGACACCTCCCAGCCCGGCAAGCCCGGCGGCGACCCAGCCCAGGATCTCCCCGGAGACGTGGTGGCGCTCGACCAGGACGGCCTCGCCGACGCCGTCCGCCGCCTGTCCCGCACCAGCGTCATGGTGATCGGCGACGTGATGCTCGACCGCTACGTGTACGGGACTGTGGAGCGCATCAGCCCCGAGGCGCCGATCCCGATCCTGACGGTGGAGCGCGAGGTGGCCATGCCGGGGGGCGCGGGCAACGTGGTGCGCAACCTGACGGCGCTCGGTGCAGCGGTGGCCTTCGTGTCGGTGGTGGGGGACGACCAGGCCGGCTCGGACCTCACGGGCCTGGTGGGCGGCCAGCCCGGCGTCGAGCCGTGGCTGCTGGTGCAGGGCGGGCGTGCCACCACGGTCAAGACGCGCTACGTCAGCCAGGGCCAGCAGCTGCTGCGGTCCGACCGGGAGGAGGTCGGGCCGGTCAACCCGAAGCTCGCCGAGCGCATGATGCGCATCGCGCACGACACGCTGGCGGCGACCTCGGTCGCCATCCTGTCCGACTACAACAAGGGCGTGCTGTCCGGCGACATCCCGGCACAGCTGATCGCCGCGGCGAAGGCCGGCGGGCGCCGGGTCGTGGTCGACCCCAAGGGGCCGGACTACGCCCGCTATGCCGGCGCCGACGTGGTGACGCCCAACCGGCGGGAGCTGGCGGAGGCGACGGGCCTGACGGTCGATGACGAGGCGGCCATCGTCGCCGCGGCCTTCGCGCTGCGCGACGCGCACGGCTTCGGCGCCGTGCTGGTGACGCGGGCCGAGGACGGCATGACGCTGGTGGACGCCGACGGCACCCACCACTTCCCGGCGGAGGCGCCGGAGGTGTTCGACGTGTCCGGGGCGGGAGACACGGTGGTCGCGACGCTCGCGGCGGCGATGGCGGCCGGGGTGCCGCTGCCGATGGCGGCGCGCCTGGCGAACATCGCGGCCGGGATCGTCGTCGGCAAGGTCGGCACCGCCGTCGCGCGGGAGGGCGACCTGCTCTCGGCCCTCAGCCCCCAGGGCGGCGCGCTGCGCAAGGTCGTGACGCTGGAATCTGCGGCCGAGCAGGTGGAGCGCTGGCGCCGCCGGGGCTGGCGGACCGGCTTCACCAATGGCTGCTTCGACCTGCTGCACCCCGGCCACGTGCACCTCCTGGAGCAGGCGCGCAGCCAGTGCGACCGCCTGGTGGTCGGGCTGAACTCGGACGCCAGCGTGCGGCGGCTCAAGGGCAGCAGCCGCCCGGTGCAGCCGGAGGCCGCGCGCGCGGCGGTGCTGGCCAGCCTGTCCGCCGTGGACCTCGTGTGCATCTACGACGACGACACGCCGGTCGAGACGCTCGCCGCGCTCCGCCCGGAGCTGCTGGTCAAGGGCGCCGACTACACCCTGGACGCCGTGGTCGGCGCCGAGCTGGTGCAGGGCTGGGGCGGCCGGGTCTGGCTGGCCGAGCTGCTGCCGGGCTACTCGACGACGGCCACGGTGCAGAAGATGACGGCGGTGCGGAGCGCGGGGTAAGCGCCCCAAGGCCTACTCGGCGCGGAGCGCCGTCCGCAGGCTGTTCTGTCCGTCCGGGTCCTGCGCCCAGGCCAGGCGCTGGGCGGCCAGGGTGGCGAAGCGGTGCAGCAGGGCGCGGCGGCGGGCCGGGGACAGGGCGTGCACCGGCGGCTCCCGCAGGACCTCGGCGGCCCCGTCGCAGGCGACGATCAGCCCGGTGTCGGGCGGCAGCAGCGCCAGCGGGAAGTCCGCGTCCACCGCGAAGTACACGCAGTCCGAGTACTCCCGATACTCCGGCCACTTGCCGTCGGTCAGGAAGTCGCGCGCCCCGGACTTCACCTCGATGCAGGCGAACCCGCCATCGGGGCGCAGCGCCATGATGTCCGCCCGGCGGTGGTTCGGCAGCGGCATCTCATGCAGCGGCGACCAGCCGAGCTGGAAGCACAGGCGCGACGCGGCGCGCCGGATCGCGAGCGACCGCTCGGGGATGGTCGCGATGTCGGGGTCCATGGCTCGTCCTAGCCCAGCATCGCGCCGGCGGAAACCGTCATTCCGGCTGTCCGCGCGCTCAGCCGGGCAGGATGGCGTCTATGGCCTGCGCCAGCCTGACATCCCGCCCCGACAGGCCGCCGGCGTCGTGCGTGGTGAGGGTGACGGAAACCCGGTTGTAGACGTTCGACCACTCGGGATGGTGGTCGTGCCGTTCCGCCAGCAGGGCCACCCGCGCCATGAAGCCCCAGGCGGCGCTGAAGTCCCGGAACTTGAAATCCCGGGCGATGGCGTCCCGGTCCGGCAGCAGGCGCCAACCGGGCAGGGTGTCCGCCAGCTGGTCGCGCTCGGCTGGCGTCAACGGCTCGATGGGGGCGGGATGCGGCATTTCGGTTGACCTCCGGCGCGGGATGGGGCGGATAGGCCCATGCCCATCTATACCCTGCCTCCCGCGCCCGAAGACATCGCCGATCTGGCCGACCGCGCGCTCGCGGCGATCCCCGACGTGCTGCGCCGCCGGGTGCGCGGCGTGTCGATCCTGGTGGAGGAGGTCGCGGATGACGAGACCCTGGGCGAGCTGGGCATCGACAACGCCTGGGAGCTGACCGGGCTATATCGCGGCGTGCCGCTCGGGCAGAAGGACGCGGGCGGCACGCCGCAGGCGCCGGATCTGGTCGTGCTGTATCGCGAGCCGATCCTGCTGGAATGGATCGAGACGGGGGAGGACCTGTTCCGCCTCGTCCGCAACGTGCTGATCCACGAGATCGCCCACCATTTCGGCTTCAGCGACGCCGACATCGCGACGCTCGAAGCGGAGGGGGAGTAGGCCCGCTGCGGGCGATGCCGCTCAGGGCTTGTTAACCATCCCTGGATAGGATGCGGCCATGCTTGCCGCCTCCAACCGGTGCACCCTCGAACACCCGCTGTTCAGCAGGCTGGGCGATGTCGTGTTCCGCCCGGCGGAGGCGGACGGCACGCCGTCGCTGGTCATGCCGCTGGGCCGCAGCACCGCCGTGCTGCCGTTGCGCTCGCTCCAGGCTGAGCTTGGCATCGACGATGCCTCGACGGATGGCCAGATGCTGGCCCGGATCGCCCGGTCGCTCGACTTCGTCGCCGCCCTGCGGCTCGGCGACCCGCTGCCGGTCGAGGTGCTGGACGGCGCGGCGAGCTGGCAGCCAAGCCCGCTGCATCAGCAGCTGGCGGCGTCGCGCCTGAAGCTGCAGCTCATCAGCCAGCTCGGCGTGGACACCTCCGTGGACTGGGCCAGGTCCGAGCCGCAGGCCGTGCTGGCGGCGGCGGCGGAGCCTGCCATGCGCCCCGGCCTGCAAGCCGCCTACATCGAGGCCGCGGCGCGCCTCGGCATTCCCGACCCGGCGGCGGCGGCCCAGCTGGCGGAGGAGGCGGCGCACGAGATGAGCTTCATCGAGGCGCTGCGGGACTGGCTGCTGCGCCGGGTGCTGCGGCTCACCGGGCGGTTGCGGCGCCTGGCGGGAGGGTTCGCGCAGAACCTGTCCGGGTTGGAACTGCTGTCCCGCGTCACGCGGCTGACCAGCATCGCCCTTGGCAGGATCAACGCGCGGTTTGCCGACGTGGACGGCCAGACCGAGGTCGTGCTGGACGCGCTGCGGGCGCTGGACGCCTGGCGCGCCCTCATCCGCCAGCACCGGGACTGGCTGTATTGCAGCCTGCGCGGATGGGAGCCGATCCTGGCGGCGTGGGACGCGGCGACCCTTGACGGGTCGGATGGGACCTGGGCGCTGCTGGGCCGCACCTACCGGTTCCTGGCTCCGCGCTTCATGCCCATGCAGGAATGGCAGGCGTCGCCCCGCTTCAAGCCGCATGACGGCGACTTCGGGCCGCGGATGGTCTGGTGACCCGTGGCGTGCCCCGTCTTGTCGTGCACCACCTTGTCCTGCCCCGTCTTGTGAGGGCCGGGGTTGTGCGGTACGGCATAGGGCAGGGTGGCACGGAGGTGATAGTTGCGGGTTCTCGGCATCGGATCGCGGATCGACCTGGGGGACCTCTATCTCAGCCTGGCGCGTGAGGGGCACGAGGTGCGCGTCCATGCCGGGGATCCGTCCTATGCCGGCTGCTTCGCGGGCCTGCTCGACCCGGTGGCGGATTGGCGGACCGAGCTGGACTGGGTGGGCCGCGACGGGCTGGTGCTGTTCGAGAAGGTCGGGCGCGGCGCCGAGCAGGACGCGCTGCGGCAGGCCGGCTACCAGGTGATCGGCGGCAGCGCGCTGGGGGACCGGCTGGAATACGACCGCTCCTTCGGCCAGGCGACGCTCCGGGACGCCGGCCTGCAGATCGCCGCGAGCCACCCGTTCGACAGCCCGGCCGATGCCGCCGCCTGGCTCCGCCAGTATCCCGGGCGCACCGTGCTGAAGCACGACAACAACGCGCGGGCGACCTTCGTGGGCGACCATCGAGAGGGCGCCGACGTGCTGTTCCAGCTGTCCCGCACGCCGCCGGGCCGCGTGCTGCTGATGCCGCGGCTGGAGGGGGTGGAGGTCGGCGTCGGCGCGTATTTCGACGGCCAGGCGTTCCTGCGTCCCGCCTGCATCGATTTCGAGCACAAGCGCTTCTTCCCCGGCGAACTGGGCGAGATGACCGGGGAGATGGGCACCCTGCTGTCCTACGAGGGCGCCGACGCGCTGTTCGACGCGACGCTGGGCCGGATCGCGCCGCTGCTCGCCGCCGCCGGGCACGTCGGCTATCTCAACCTCAACATGATCGCCAACGAGGCCGGGCTGTGGCCGCTGGAGTTCACCTGCCGTTTCGGCAACCCCGGCTTCGCCGTGCTGGCGCCGCTGCAGCGGGACGGCTGGGGCGACCTGCTGGGCCGCATGATGCAGGGCGGCACGGGGGGATTTGCGACGCTGCCGGGCTGGTCTGTCGGCATCGTGCTGACCGTGCCGGGCTTTCCCGAGGAGCAGCCCGGCGCCGACCCTGCGGCGGACCCGCCGATCTTCTTCCACGAGCCGCCGGACGGGGCGGAGCTGCCGCATTACCACTACTCCGACATGCGGCTGGAAGGGGGCCAGCTGTTCGCCCGGCGCCGCACCGGCTACGCCATGGTGGTGACCGGCACCGGCCCGACGGTGCCGCAGGCGCAGGCGGCGGCGGCGGCCCGGGCGCGCAACGTGATCATCCCCGACCTGCGCTGGCGCGGCGACATCGGCGACCGCTTCCTGGCCGGGGAGGGGGCGCGGCTGGCACGGCTCGGCTGGCTGACGCAGCCGGGCACCGCGGCGGCAGACGCCCAGGCAGACGCAGCGTGAGCCTGGACCAGCCGATCACGGACTGCCTGGCCGCGCGCATCTCGCCGGAGGTT
>CAHJXG010000074.1 GCA_903644035.1 Rhodospirillales bacterium | reverse complement strand
CAGCTCGCCGCGCTGACCCAGCAGCTCACCGAGCAGCGCGCCGCCAGTGCGGAGGCGGAGAGCAAGCTGGCGCAGAGCAAGGAGACGGCCGCCAAGCTCGACAGCGACGCCGCCGGGCGCACCCAGGAGTTCGCCGACATCAGCAGGCGGATCGAGGCGGCGCACGCCCAGGAGGCCGAGCTGCGCCAGTCGATGGCGCAGCTGACCCAGGAGGCCGCCACCCGCTCCGCCGACATCACCAAGTTCGAGGCGGCGCTGCAGCAGACGCAGCAGGCAGCCGCCCAGGCCCAGGCGCAGGTCGCCGAAGCGCAGGCGCAGATCGACCGCACCTCCACCCAGCGCGTCGATGCGGAGCAGCGGCTGGCGTCGCTGCAGCAGCTGCTGCCAGCCGCCCAGACCGCGGCCGACGCGGTGCAGAAGCGGCAGGCCGAGAGCGCCGAGCAGCTTGAGCGCGCGACCCAGCAGGCCACTGCCGCCGAGCAGCGCCTCGCGGCCCTGCAGCGGCAGACCGAGGACATCCAGGCCAGCACCGCCGCCGCCCAGAAGCAGTTTGCGGACGTCCAGGCGCAGCTGGGCCAGCTCACCGAGCAGCGCGGTGCCGCCGAGCAGCAGCTGAAGTCGCTGCAGGCTCAGGCCGACCGCGTCCAGCAGGATCGTGCCGCCTTCGAGCAGCAGCTGGCTGACGGCAAGGCGCAGCTCGCCCAGCTTGCCGAGCAGCGCGGCGCCACCGAGCAGCAGGTCAGGACGCTGGCGGCCCAGGTCGAACGTGGAAAGCAGGACGCCTCCGACATGGAGGCACGTCTGGCCGATGCGCGCCGGCAGCTGGACCAGACCACCGCCCAGCAGGCCGCCGCCACCCAGCAGCTCAACGCCCTGCTGCAGCAGGTGACCGACGCCAAGGCGGCCTCTGCCGCCGTGCCGCCCGCGGCGGACAGCAAGTAGCCGCCCGGTTGTGACCGGCCGCGCCGTCTGGGTGCGGCCGGGTCAGGGGCAGGGCAAAGGCGTGGCGAAGGCAGTGGGTGGGCGCAGGGAACGCCAGCCTCCCCTCATGGCGCCGCCATGAAGCCCCGCCCGCCTTAGGCTCCCCGCCAAGCCGGCGGCCGCTTGCCGAGGAACGCTTCCATCCCCTCGCGGAAATCGGCGCTCATGTAGCACATCAGCAGCAGGTCATGGTCCGCGTCGCCCGGCGGCGCCGAGCGGTCCCTGATGCGGCGCAGCGCCTCCTTGGTGGCCTGCAGGGTCAGCGGCGCGTGGGCGGCGATCAGCCGGGCGAGGTCCTCCGCCCGCGCGGCCAGCGCCGCCGCGTCCGGCAGGACCTCGCTCACGAGGCCGATGGCCCGGGCCTCCTCCGCCTCGATCAGCCGCGCAGTGAACACCATGTCCTTCACCCTGGCCGGGCCGATCAAGGCGGCCAGGCGGGCGTAGTTGGACACGCTGAGGCAGTTGCCGAGCGTGCGCGCGATGGGAAAGCCGAAGCGCAGGGTGGCGGCCGCGATCCGCAGGTCGCAGCATGCCGCCATCGCCGCCCCGCCCCCGGTGCATGCCCCGGCCATGGCGGCGATGGTCGGCACGCGCAGCCGCTCCAGCGCGCCGAGCACGCGGTCGATCCGCGCCTCATAGGCCAACGCGTCCTCCGCCGTCTCGAAGGCGCGGAACTGCGAGATGTCGGTGCCGGCGGCAAACGCCTTATCCCCGGCGCCGGTCAAGACCAGCGCGCGGATCGACCGGTCCGCCTCGATCCCGGCGCAGATCTCGGCCAGGCGCTCGTACATGCTGAACAGCATGGCGTTGCGCGCCTGCGGGCGGTTGAAGGTGACGCGGGCGATGCCGTCCCGGACCTCGTAGAGCAGATCCCCGGCGGCACCCTCCGCCATCAGCTCTTGACCAGGCTGCACCCGCCCTCGCTCGTCGGCCGGAACGCCGCGTCGGCGGGCGTCGTCGCGGCCAGCTTCAGTACGTCGAGCGGCCCCTTGCTTTCGGCCAGCGTCTTGACCTGCATCAGGTAGGACGGGTGGATCTTGCGCCCGTCCTCCCGGATGCGCCCGGCGCCGAAGCAGTCGTCGTCGGTCGGCATCGACTTCATGTGCGCGACCGCCGCCTGCCCGTCCGCCTTCGCCGCCGCCGTGCCGAGCGACGCCGCCGTCTTCAGGTAGTGCAGCGTCGCCGCGTAGCACCCGGCCTGGATCATGTTGGGCGGATGCGACGGGGTCTTGGGCTTGATCCGTTCCCAGAACATCCGCGTGCGGTCGTTCAGGTCCCAGTAGAAGCTTCCGGTCATCACCAGCCCCTGGCTGTCCTCGAGGCCCACCGAGCGCACGTTGCCGTCATACATCAGCATCGCCGCGACCTTCATGAACTTGGTCAGCCCGAACTCGTGCGCCTGCTTGATGCAGTTCACCGTGTCGTTGCCGGAGTTGCAGAGGCCCAGCACCTTGGCGCCCGACGCCTGCGCCTGCAGCAGCAGCGAGCTGAAGTCCGTGGTCTCCGGGAACGGGTAGGTCCGCGCGCCCAGCACCTTGCCGCCGGCCTCCTGCACGAAGCGCGCGGTGTCGCGCTGGAGCTGCTGGCCGAACACGTAGTCGGCGGTGATGAAGAACCAGGAATCGCCGCCCGACTTCACCATGGCGCTGCCGGTCGACTTCGCCAGCATGTAGGTGTCGTAGGTCCAGTGCACCGTGTTCGGGCTGCACTGCGCGCCCGTCAGGTCGGTCGTGGCGGCGCCGGAGTTCAGGTAGACCTTGTTCTTCTCCCGGCAGACCGTGTTGACCGCGAGGGCCACCGAGCTGGTCGGCACGTCGAGGACCACGTCCACGCCGCCCTCGTCGAACCAGCGCCGGGCGATGCCGGCACCGATGTCGGGCTTGTTCTGGTGGTCGGCCGACAGCACCTCGACCTTGACCTCGGGGTGCAGCTTGGCGAACTCCTCCACCGCCTGCCGCACGCACAGCACCGAGAGCGGCCCGGTGTCGTCGCGGTAGGTGCCGGACTGGTCGTTCAGCACGCCCAGGCGGATGGGCGCGCCCTGTGCGGCCGCACGACGGGGCAGGCCGGGAAGCAGGGCCGATGCGGCGGTGGCGCCGAGCGCCGCGCGGCGGGTGATGGTCATGGACGATCCTCTCATGGCTTTATGGTTGGCCGATGCGGGATCGTGCGTGGGAACGCGCGCGCGTTCAAGTCACGCCTTGCCAAGTCGTCGCCCCGGACGGCGCCGGGTCAGGGCATCTCGGGATCAGGCGCGGCGTCCTGGCCCCGCGCCGGCCGCAGGCCGCCGTAGCCCTGCCAGGACCCGGCGACCAGCCAGCCCGCATCGACCGGCAGGGTGATCCCGGTGATCCCCGACGCCTCGTCGGAGGCGAGGAAGCCGCACGCCTGGGCGATCTCCCCGACTGCCACCAGGCGTCCCATGGCGGAGGCCTCCGCCAGCGCCGCCGGGTCCCGCTGCCCGGCATCGACGGCGGCCTGCAGCGCCGGGGTCATGACAAAGCCCGGCGCCACAGCGTTGACCCGCACGCCGGACCGGCCCCACTCGGCGGCGAGGGCCTGCGTCATGCCGATGACCGCCGCCTTGGCCGGCGCGTAGGCATGAAGCGGCATCGAGCGCAGCCCGGCGATGGAGGCGATGTTGACGATGGCGCCGCCGCCGCGCCGCGCCATGCGCCGGCCGAAGGCGACGCAGCTCAGATACACGCCGCGCTGGTCCACGGCGACGACATGGTCCCAGGTCTTGATCGGCAGCGCCTCGGGCGGCAGCGGCGGCTGCAGCACGCCGGCGGAGGTGACGAGGATGGCGGGGAAGCCGTACTCGCGCTCGACCCAGTCCGCCACCCCCTCGACGTCGTCCGGCCGGGTCACGTCGAGGCGGCCGGCCACGGCGCGCGGGATGGTGACGGCGACGGCCAGGGCGCGCGCCTCGTCGATGTCGGCCACCACGACCTGCGCGCCGCGTGCGGCCAGGTCACGCGCGCATGCCTCGCCAATGCCGCTTGCGCCGCCGGTGACGACGGCGATGCGTCCCTCAAGCGAGCTTGTCACGTTCGGCCTCTCCAAGGGGGAACTGGGCTGCAAAGCCATGCGCCGCGTCCACTTGCGGCGCCTCGCCGCTGTTGACCTGAGTCATCCGGCCTGTCTCCGCTGCCGGCGGCGCGGCTTGGATGCCAGCGTTTCCGGTTGAGCACATCGTGTTGCGGCAGCAACGGTACGGGGGCCAGGCGCCTGTCGTCAAGCGTGCGTTCCCGATTATGAGAAGGCCGCGTCTCGCAAATCAGTCCCAACGGCCCGGCTGGACGCGGGCAGGACCGGCTTGAGGGGCTTGGAGCCGCTGAGAAGCGCTCGCCGGGTTGAGGTGACGCGTCAAAGGTCAACAACAATAAGTGTGTTCTCGACCAAAATTGTACGTTTGACAACTCTGGCTGTGTCATCACCTCAGGTCAAAGAATGATCAAGACAGAAGGCGCAGAGACGACGTGGCAGCCAGGATTGAACTTTTAATACGTAAGCTGGAACAATTCCGCAGGTTGTCTTTTGATGAGAGACAAGTTCTAGAAAATGTTCCCATCGACGTCCAGAAGATCGACACCGGCCGGGATTTGAGGCGTGACGGTCAGCGCTCCTCGCATTGCCTGCTGTTGCTGGATGGCATGGTGTGCCGCTATAGGACAATGCAGGACGGGCGGCGGCAGATTATGAGTTTTCATTTTCCAGGTGACATCCTCGACCTCAGCAGCCTGCTGCTCGGCAGGCTTGACCATGACATCGAGGCGCTCACGCCGCTCGAGGTGGCGCCGATCCCCCACGCGACGGTGCTCGGCTGGATCACGCACGAGCCGGGGCTGGGCCGGCTGCTGTGGCAGGACACGCTGGTCGATGCGGCGGTGTTCCGTGAGTGGGTGGTCAATCTCGGGCAACGCTCCGCCTATACCCGGACCGCGCATCTGCTGTGCGAGATGGCCGCGCGGCTGCAGGCCGTCGGGTTGGCGCCCGATCAGACCTGCACCTTGCCGGTCACCGCGGCCGAACTGGCCGACGCCACGAGCTTGTCGATCGTGCATATCAACCGGGTGCTGCAGGAGCTGCGCAGCAAGGGACTGGTTGAAGCGCGTGGAAGGACCTTGGTGCTTCTGGATCGTGACGGACTGAGGCATGCCGGGGGCTTTGATCCGGGCTACCTGCATCAACGCGCCGTGCCCGCCGCGTAAAGGCCCAGGCAAAAAGGAGCCGATGATGGCATGCCGGTAGAATTGCTGCTGCACCCAGTGCCCGTGCATACCGGCAGTGGGGATCAGGACGGGCAGTTGGTGCTGGCTGACGGTCGGCTGGTTGCCGTGCTGGTGCGCCTTGACGATCTGTCCCATGCCGGGCTGCTCGGCGCCTGGTTCCTGGAGGCCGGGTTTGGGCCCTGCGCCCATGTGGTCGCACCGATCTTCAGCGACCTCGACATGGCGCAGAACTGGATACGGCAGCAGTTCGACTGAGCCTGGGCCTGTCCAAGACAGCCAAGACGCCACAAGCCGGGCCGCCATAGGGCTGTGCCGGTCAACGAGCGCCGATCCGGCGCTCCGCCAATCCTCTCAGAAAACGTTCTCTGATGCTGCAAGGGCTTCACCATGCTCCTGGTGGCCGGGGATGCCCGTGTCCGGGGCCGGTCGGCGATGTCGCAGGGAGGCTGGCCGCACGCTCGGCTGCCTGAGGGTTTCGGAACCCGATCCCGCGGCATCACATAATCCCCAACTCACGTTAACAAATATTGTATCATAGAATATCATATGTGACTCCAAGTATTATCATATGAAACTCCAAGCTCTAATCTTGAGCATGCTGAATCCCAGCCAAAGTTAGTCGAAATCGTGATCCCGCACTGCACTTACGGGATTGGGTTGCGTCAACAACTCACATATCATCGCGGCACGGCTCAAACGGGTCTTGCTGACCGAATCAACCGCGCTACTTCCAAGTTGTGCGGCTGTAATAGTGCTGTATTGATCTGATATATATTTCCGGAGTATGACTATGAGTGACACAACCACCTCTACCGCTGACCCGAGCGCGACCGGCGCAGCACCCGGCGGCGGTGGCAGCGGCGGGACGTCCGTCGGGGGCAGCACGGTCGGCGTGACGACCCCGACCCTGCCGCCGCAATACTCAAGCGGCAACACCGGCTTCTTCACCCGGCAGACGGAGCCTGTGACGACGGCCGCGGCGGTCGGCCCGGACGGCGCGCTCTATGTCAGCGGCCTGAGCGCCATCCCCTATCCGACCGGCTACGCGAACGTCTACCGCATCGCCGACCCGACGGTCACGACCGGCTTCGACGGCACGACGCCCAGCGGCGTGCCGCAGGTCTATGCCAACGGCTTTGAGGAAATCCAGAGCATCGGCTTCAACAACACCACGGGCGACATGTACGTCCTGGAATACATCAACTCCAACGAGATCTACGACCCGACCCTGGACCCGGCCGCCCTGCCGCCCGGCAAGCTGATCCAGGTCTCGACGGACGGCGTCCGCAAGACGATCTCAGGCGACGAGCTGAAGCTGCCCAACTACCTGCTCGTGGACCAGAAGAACGGCGACATCTATGTCGCGATCAACAATGCCGACACCACCAACGGCGAGGTGCTGCGCTACTCCACCGACCCGGCCACCGGCGCCACCACCAGCACGGTCGTCGCAAGCGGCCTGGCCAACCCGCGCGGCCTGTCGTTCGGTCCCGACGGCAACCTCTATGTGCTCGAGCAGGGCGTCGGCACCCCGGCTGACTCGCCCGACGCGGCCAGCGCGCCCGTGATCCCGTTCATCCCCGGCCTGGTCAGCGAGCGCGGCGGCTACACCGGCGCGATCACCAAGGTGGACATCACCAGCCCGGCTGGCGGCCAGGACCGCATCTACACGGGCCTTCCCTCCTTCCGGGAGTTCAACCCGACGACCGGCGAGGACCGTGTCATCTCGATCGGCGCGAACGCCCTCACCATCACCCCGGACGGCACCGCCTACATCGCTTCCGGCGGCGGGCTTGCACCGGAGACGGCCGCCGCGGTCGGCCCCATCGGCGAGAGCCTGCAGGGCATCCTGAAGCTCGACGGGCTGTTCGGCGAGGACCCGTCGCAGGCCACCTACACGCCCGCGTTCAACGCCCTTGAGTATGCGGCGGCGAACGGGCCCGACGGCGCGACGACCCTGTACAACACCGAAAGCAACCTCTATGACGTCGTCCAGGGTGCGGACGGCAAGCTCTACACCATCGATGCCGCCCGCAACGTCGCTTACGGCCTGTCGAACGACGGCTCGACGGTGGACAGCGTGACCGTCATCCAGAAGCAGCCGCCCGTGCTGACGCCGCCGCAGTATGCGGCCGTGGTCGCCGCCGGCGGCAATCCCACGGAGCAGTACGCGGCCGAGATCGCCAACTACACCTTCAAGGCCTCGAACAGCGTGCCGGACGTCCCTGGGAACGTTCCCGTCGAGGGGCTTGCGGCCGTTGCCGCCGCCGCCGGCCTCACGGCGACC
>CAHJXG010000073.1 GCA_903644035.1 Rhodospirillales bacterium | reverse complement strand
GCGCGGCACGCGCGGGCCGCAGGCCCTTGCCCTTGCGGCGGCGGACGGGCCGCGGCAGCCGTCCTACATCACCTCCGTTCTGTTCCTCCTCGTGTCTCTCCCGGGCGCCCGCATCGTTCCCGTGACGGTTCTGCGCTTCCGGCGTGCAGGCGCTCCGCCTTACCAAGCCTCGGCGTGTGCCGCGTCTTGCGGCCCCTCACCGTTCCCGCGTGACGATCCGTGCCTGTCCCGAACGCAGCGCCGCCACCAGCGTACGCAGCACCACGCGCATGAACGCCGCGCTAAAGGCGCCGTAGGCGTAACTCGGCGGGTCGTGCCGGATCGGCTCGACGTGGAACGAGCCCGGCAGCACGTCGCGGTTGCCCTTGTCGAGCAGCACCCAGCTCGCGGCAGCCCCGCGCAGGCGCAGCCGGCGCCGCTCGGTTTCCGGCACACGCACTGCAAGGGGACAGGCCGCGGGCTCCTGCGTGGTCAGCGGTTGGATGGAAAGCCGCTATAGGATGCTGGCGGATGGATGTCAGCTCCAGCTTTGTGAACAAACGCAAAGCCAGATGCTCCGGGCTCGCGCTCAACGGCCTGACCTGGCCGATGGACGAACCCGCTATCGCGGGAGTGTTGCTTTCGGCGCCTGACTGCGTGTGGCATCGAGTGAGGCGCATGGATTGAGCGGGCATCGGCCCGTTCCGACGATCAGAGCTCCCCAATCCAGAGGAGCTCATCGTGATCCATCTTTCTCCTACAACGGCTGGCACCCTGCGTGAACGCTTCGTCGAGGACATGACCGTCCGCGGGTTTACCGACAAGACCCGTCACGACTACATCCGCACCGTCGCCGGCTTTGCTGCTTTTCTCGAGCGCTCACCGAGCACCGCCACCGCCGAGGACATCCGCCGTTTCCAAATTCACCAATCCGCGCGCGGCATGAATGCGCCGGCCATGAACAGCGCCGTGGCCGCCCTGCGCTTCTTCTTCAACCATACCGCCGATCGGCCGGACCTCGCCCGCAAGCTCCTCCGCTTGCGCTACCCACGCAAACTGCCGATCGTGCTCAGCCCTGACGAGGCCGCGCGCCTGATTGCTGCCACGACCTGCCTCAAACACCGGGCCGCGCTTTCCGTCGCCTACGGGGCCGGACTGCGGGTAGCCGAAGTGGCATCGCTCAAAGTCGGCGACATCGACAGCAAGCGGATGCTGATCGTCGTCGAACGCGGCAAGGGCGGCCGCGGCCGCCACGCCCTGCTCTCGCCAGACCTCCTGGCCTTACTCAGAGCCTGGTGGCAGGAGGGGCGGCGGGACGGCGTCATGCTGCCCGCTGGCTGGCTGTTCCCCGGTCAGGACCCGGCCAAGCCGATCACCACCCGCCAGCTCAGCCGCGTGGTCGAGGCAGCGGCGATCGCGGCCGGGCTGACCAAGAACGTCAGCCCGCACACCCTGCGGCACAGCTTTGCCACTCACCTGCTCGAGGACGGCGTGGACATTCGCGTCATCCAAGTCCTGCTCGGCCATGCGAAGCTGGACAACACCGCGCTCTACACCCGCGTGGCTACCAAGGTCGTGCGGACGGTGACCAGCCCGCTCGACAAGATCACCGCGCAAATCGGCACGCACAGACCGCCGATCGCCACGCCGAGCACCGGTGCGCCCATTGAGGAGAGCCTCAGTCCCGGCGGCTGATCGCCGTGCGTCCCGCGCTCGAGATCGCCGACATCTTCCGCCGACACGGGCCCGCCTGGCGCGCGGCCCATGCCGGCCATGTCAGCCTCGGCCAGCTCAAGGTCATGGCGGCCATCGAGACTTGCCGCACCGCCGCCCTTGGCGGCCATATCGAGGGCTGCGAGGACTGCGGCCACCGCCGCATCGCCTATAACAGCTGCGGCAACCGGCACTGCCCCAAATGCCAGGGGGCGGCCGCACGCGAGTGGCTGGCGGCACGCGAGGCCGACCTGCTGCCGGTCGGCTACTTCCACGTCGTGTTCACGCTGCCGGCCGAGATCGCCGACATCGCCGCCCAGAACAAGGCGGTGATTTACGACCTGCTGTTCCGCGCGGCATCGCAGACCATGCTCACCATCGCCGCCGACCGGCGCCACCTCGGTGCCCGCATCGGCATCACCGCCGTGCTGCACAGCTGGGGCTCGGCGCTGACCCACCATCCGCACCTCCACATGATCGTGCCCGGCGGTGGCATCTCACTCGACGGCCAGCGCTGGGTCTCGTCCCGGCCGGCGTTCCTGCTGCCGGTGCGTGTGCTCGGCTCGCTGTTCCGCGGGCTGTTCCTGACCCGGCTGCTCGAGCTGCACACCGCCGGGCGGCTGCAGTTCTTCGGCAAGCAGGCCAGCCTTGCCGACGCGCAGTTGTTCCGGCGCCGCCTGGCATCAGTTCGCAAGAAGCCCTGGATTGTCTACGCCAAGCCGCCGTTCGCGGGTCCGGCGGCGGTGCTGGCCTATCTGTCGCGCTACACGCACCGGGTCGCGATCTCCAACCGCCGGCTGATCGCGCTCGACGAGCGCGGGGTGACGTTCCGCTTCAAGGATTACCGCCGCGACGGCGCCGAGCGGTATCGCACCATGACGCTGGCGACCGACGAGTTCATCCGCCGGTTCCTGCTGCACGTGCTGCCGCGCGGGTTCCACCGCATCCGTCATTATGGCCTGCTCGCCAGCGGCGGCCGTCGCGACAATCTCGCCCGCGCCCGCGAGCTCCTCGCCGCACCGCCGCCGCCGGCCGCAACGGACGCAACGCTTGAGCCGTCCGATCATCGGCCGCCCTGTCCATGCTGCGGCGGTCGCATGCTCATCATCGGGACGTTCGAGCGCTGCAGCCAGCCGCGGGCGCCGCCCGCACCGCCGCGATCAGCCGGCAGGACAGCGTCGTGACCCGGCACGGCACGCCCTACCTGCAAATCGCAGCCCTGCTGCGGTCAACGACACCGCTTGCGCTTGATGCTGCAGAAGCTGTTCGGGACGGCCTTGGTCGGCCCCGAAGCGGCCCTGCTCGTGGCAAGCAGCCCCCGCAAACTCGCGTCGGCATTCAGTCCGGGCGAATGATTCTGCCTCTGCCCCGACTGCTCCGGCATCAGCCAAACCCTAAATCCTCATAGCGACCACAACCGGCCCGCGGGTTCGTCCTTCGGAGACTTTCGTACGCCAAGCGGCGTCCGAAACTCATCACGTAAGCGGAAGGTCCGGTCTGGAGCGCACAGGCTAAGAAAGCGGACGCGGACCTTCTGAAGGCATAGTCTTCCGCAATCCTTCCAGCCCGACCCTGATCAGAACAGTGAGCAGCACGGACGCCAGCATGGAGCGCAGTGTGGTGCTGAGCATGCCGAGCTGCGCCTGGTCGCGTCGGGTGCGTGCCAGGCACTCGTGTCAAGGTATGAAAGAATGCCCGCCCTTACGCCCTGCCTGTCCCGCTCCCGACGCAGGCCGGACCCCCGTGTGCCTGGCGAGGCCCAGGAACCCGCGAATCAGCGCCTCGATTGCGACCATGTCCTTAATTTCGCATTCCCATATCACAAGCGTGTTCCACCCCATCGCCCGAAGCCGTCCCTCGTTCTCGGCATCGCGTTGGCGGTTCCTCGCGAACTTCTCCGCCCAGAACGCCGTCCTGGTCCTCGGAATTGTCGCGTGGCGGCAACCCGGGTGGGCATGCCACCAGCAGCCGTGCAGCCAGATCGCCTTGCGGCGGGCGGTGAAGACGAGATCCGGCGTGCCGGGCAGGCCGCGCACGTTGACGCGGAAGCGGTAGCCCGCCCGGTGAAGCAGCGACCTCAGCGCGAGCTCGGGGGCGGTGTTCCTGCTCCTGTTTGCCCGCATGCTCCGCCGGATCGCGTCGGCGACGTCCGGCAACGGCGCGGGTCCTACGCGGCCCATGGTGACACCTCCGGCGGACAGCACGACGGACAGGCGTTTCCGCCGCTAAGGTCGGTGTGTCAACTTCTCGGGCTGGTGGCGTGGCGCGGCGCAACGCAGGTGGACGGATCGGGTCTCCGGCTGGGCACCCAGACGGCGCGCCTCCTTGTTGAGTCGAGCGTCGAACAATGGTCTCCTGAGGTCCGGCGAGTCGCCCGCCGTGGAGCGGGTTGCACCGGAGGGCTGTAGTGAGGTCTCGATGAGGGGGAGCGTTTTGCCCGGCGACCGACCGGACGACGGGACGGATCCGCCGTCAGGCGTCTGTCAGACGATGCGGGTCTTCGACTTCTTCAGCGGCTGCGGGGGCACGAGCGCCGGCCTGCGCGCCGCCGGGCTGGAGGTTGCCGTCGGGCTCGACTGCGACCGGGAGGCCGGCCTGACATTCCGTCGGAACTTCCCAGAGGCCATCTTCGTCGAGAGGGACATACGCGGAGTAAGGGCCCGGGAGCTGGACGGCCTTGTAGGCCGGGACCGGGTGCATCCAATCGTCTTTACCGCGTGTGCTCCATGCCAGCCTTTCTCGAAACAGAATCGCCAGAAGCGGGCCGACGACCGCCGAACATCGCTTCTGGACGAATTGCGCCGCTTCGTCCGGCGGTTCAGGCCGGAGTATCTCTTCGTGGAGAACGTGCCCGGAATGCAACGCGGCTGCGACGTGTCCGAGGGTCCACTGGCGGGCTTCGTGTCATTTCTGGAGCGCGCGGGCTACTCGACCCGGCACGACGTTGTGCAGTCCGCCCGCTACGGCGTGCCGCAGTTCCGCCAGCGGCTTCTCCTGGCAGCGACGCGGCTCGGCCCCATGGAGCTTCCGTCGCCGACGCACGGCTCCGGGACCGCCAACCCGGCCTACCCGACGGTATGGGAGGCTATCGGGAGCTATCCCCCGCTCGCCGCGGGCGACGAGCACCCGTTCGTCCCGAACCACCGCGCGTGCTCGCTGTCGCCGATGAACCTAGCTAGGATCAGGGCGACCCCGGAAGGCGGCAGCCGGAGGGACTGGCCGCCCGGGCTAGTCCTCGACTGCCACCGTGCCTACGACGGCCACTCCGACGTTTACGGCCGCCTGCGTCGGGACCGGCCCGCGGCCGCCCTGACGACGCGCTGCGTCAGCCTGTCGAACGGCCGGTTCGGCCACCCGGTGCAGGATCGTGCCTTGAGCGTCAGGGAGGCGGCTGCGGTGCAGACGTTCGACGACGGCTTCGTCTTCGAGGGCAGTATCAACTCGATGGCCCAGCAAATCGGCAACGCCGTACCAGTCCGGCTCGCCCAGGTGTTCGGGCGGCACTTCCTCAATCACTGGCGCTCGGCCAGGAACCGGACCTGAGGCGTGGCGCGCCTCCGCGTCAAGGCTCGTGCCATCGACATGCTGGGACGCCAGCAGATCGCGGGCGTGCCCACCGCCATTCACGAGCTGTTCAAGAACGCGCATGACGCCTACGCGGATCGCGTTTCTGTGGACTACTTCCGTAGCGATGCGCTGTTCGTGCTCAGGGATGACGGGATCGGCATGACCGAGGAGGAGTTCCAGCAGCGCTGGCTCACCGTCGGTACCGACAGCAAGGTCGAGAACGGCACGCTGCCCTTGCTAGTCCCGGAAGGACTGGAGCGCCCCAGGCCGATCCTCGGCGAAAAGGGCATCGGACGCTTGGCGATCGCCACCATAGGACCGTTGGTCCTGGTGCTGACCCGATCGCGCAGGCAGCCGCCGCCAAACGGAGTGACTGCGGCCCTCGTGCACTGGGGGTTCTTCGCGATTCCCGGCCTTGACCTGGACCGCATCGACATCCCGGTGATCACGATCCGCGACGACGAGAGACCTGACGCGACTCTCGTGGACCTGTTGAAGGGCCAGGTTGAGGCCAACGCATCGGCGCTGGCAGGTGAGGCGCCCGAAGCCGTACTCGCCCGGATAAGGGCCGACATTCAGAGCTTCAAGCTCGACCTACCGGCACTCCATTCGGAGATCGGCGGCCCCTCGCTCGACGGGGACGGCCGGCAGGGCACGCACTTCTACATACTTCCCGCCGACCGCATAATCGAGAGCGACATCGACGACGCCGCCGAGTATGTCGCCTCGCCCCTTACCAAGGCCCTGCTTGGCTTCTCGGACACGATGGTACCCGGCGCACCGCCGCCGCCCATCGTCGCCTCGTTCCGGGACCATAGGCTGGACGGGACGTCAAACGAGCTCGTGTCCGACCGCAGTTTCTTCACGCCCGAAGAGTTCCTGGCCGCCGATCACCACTTCTCGGGCGAGTTCGACCGATTTGGCCAGTTCTCGGGCCAGGTCGCCATCTTCGGCGGCGACCTGCAGCCATACCGCGTCTCGTGGGCGAACCCAAACGGCCGACCGACCGACTGCGGACCGTTCCGGCTGAATTTCGCGTACGTGCAGGGCGCCGCCCGGGAGAGTCGCCTCGAACCCGACGAGTATGCCCGGATGGCGGAGAAGCTTAACCGAATCGGCGGCCTCTACCTTTACCGCGACGGCGTGCGGATCCTTCCGTACGGTAACTCGGACTATGATTTCCTCGATATCGAGAGACGGCGGACAAAGGGGGCCGCCTACTACTTTTTCTCCCATCGCCGCATGTTCGGCGCGATCCAGACCACCCGCGCGCTAAACGCGGAGCTGGTGGAGAAGGCCGGACGTGAGGGATTTCAGGAGAACCGCGCCTACCGGCAGTTCAAGCAGATGCTCGAGGGCCTCCTCGTCCAGCTCGCGGCCGACTTCTTCCGGGAGGACGGGGCCATGGCGGAGACCTACGTCCGGGTCAGGGCCGAGATGGAACGGACGGAGGAGGTCCGGCGTCGGCGCGAGAGGCAGGCGAGGCCGAGGCGTGCGGCGTTCGCGGCGGAGCTGGAAGACTTCTTCGGGCGCGTGGACGCGAAGCAGCCCGAGCGCGAGGCGGACCGGCTGCGGGAAGCCGCGGCCGTCCGGCTCAGGACCGCCGCGGGCACCGGGGACCGGGAGCGCGCCGCGGCCGAGATGCTCCGTGTGGCGGCGGACGTGCTCCAGACGGTCGGGGAGCTGCAGGACGGCTACCGCGTACGCAAGCCGCCCGGCCTCGGCCTGACCAAGCCCCTGCTGCGGGGATGGGCCAGCTACCGCGAGCGGGCGGAACGCCTGCAGCGCGAGGTGTTCGCACCGCTTGCGGTGCACGTCGATCGAGTCTTCGGGGAGGCGGTGGCGGAGTTCGACGTGCCGCTCGACCGCCGCCGAAGGACGGAGGAGGTCCTGCGCGAGACGGCCGGCCGGCAGATCAAGAACGTCACCACTGCTTCCCGAGCGGCATCCGACCGGATCGGGACGGCGGCCGAGGAGGTCAGGGCCAGGGCCAGGGCAGCAGTCTCCCGCATGGCCGCCCTGGTCGAGGAGGCGCTTTCGGAGTTCGCCTCCACCGACGTGTCCTTGTTGCCGGACGGCGGCCTTGACAGGATGCGGGAGAGCCTGGAGCGGCGGGTCTTGGAGGCGGGACAGGCATACGTTTCCGAATTCGTGGCGATGGCGGACCGTGCCGACGCGGTCCTCGAAGCCGCCGTGGAGGGAAACGGCGACGAGCTGACGGAGGCGTTGGAGGAGCGCGTCGAGGCGCTCAGGGACGAGAATGACATGTACGTCGAGCTGGCGCAGCTAGGCATGGCTGTCGGTGTCGTGCAACATGACTTCACCGAGGCCATCAAGGTCATCCGTTCCGGGTTGCGGTCGATGCAGCCCTGGGCGGACGCGAACCGCGACCTCGCCCGGCTGCATTCCTCCATCCGCACCGCGTTCGAGCATCTCGATGGCTACCTGACGCTGTTCACCCCGTTGAACAGGCGCCTCTATCGTAGCGCCGTCACTATGCGGGGCGAGAATATCGCGTTGTTCCTCGACGGCCTGTTCGCAGAACGCCTGGCCGGGACGGACGTCCACCTCGTCTGCACCGACGCGTTTCGGGCCGGTCAGATCGAGGGCTACCCCTCCACCTTCTTCCCGGTGTTCGTAAACCTGGTCGAGAACGCCAGGCACTGGGTGACGGAGGCCGCGGCCCGGCCAGGGCGGATCACGCTCGACCTCGACGGGCGCGATTTCACGGTGACCGACACCGGGCCAGGCATCCCCGAACGCGACCGCGAGGCGGTGTTCGAGTATGGCTTCACTCGCAAGGGCGCCGGCGGCCAGGGACTGGGCCTCTTCATATCAAGGCAGGTGCTGGGGCGGGCCGGATGGCGCCTGGAACTGGACCCGCCTGCCGAGGGAAGGGGTGCCAGGTTTCGGCTCGTGCCCCCGGAGCCGCACGCGGAGGACCGCGCCCCTTGAACTTCGACGCGTTCTGCGAGGACGTGGCGCGCAGGTTCGTCCAGACCGTCATGGTCGTCGACGACAGGGCGCGCCTTTCCCCGCCAGAGGCCATGCCGTCCCCGCCCGAGATAAGGCTGCCGAGCGGACGGGGCTTCGCCGGGGGCAGGTCGGGGACCGGGGGGACGGCCGCATCCGGGAACGGGCTTTCCGTAGCTTCGGCGCCGGAGGAGAGCCACGGGCTTGATGGGCTGAGACTGACGCGCAGCTTCGCCCGTCTGGGCGCGGCGTGCTCCATCTACGTGCCCGAAACGAACGAGCTCTCGGACGGCGACGACGTGCGAGACACCGTCGCGGTGGCCCGCCACGCCGACGTCGTGGTCCTCGACTGGAAGCTCGGGTCCACCTCCAACAAGGCGCGCGCGATCATCCGCCGCATGCTGGACAGCGACGCCGCGGAGGGCGGCCGACTGCGCCTGATCGCCGTCTACACCGGCGAAACGGGGCTTCCAGCGATACGCGACACGGTCCGGCAGGAACTCGACGCTGCGGGTGTCGCTGTCGAGGCGTCCGATGTCGGGGGAGCCGTTGCCCTGGTAGGGCGCTCGCTGCGCATCGTCTTCGTCAACAAGGTACATGCAGCTACCCCGATCGGCACGCCCGGCGTCGACGAAGCCGCCCTTCCCGAGACGCTCGTGGCGGAGTTCGCACGCATGGCACGGGGCATCATGCCAGCCGTCGCGCTCGGCTCCATAGCGGCCGTCCGCGAAGCAAGCCACCACGTGCTTGCTAAGTTCCATGCGGAGCTGGACGGTGCGCTCGCGGCACACAGGGCCTTGCTCGCCACGCCTGAGGATGCCGAGACCTACGCGACGGACCTCGTAGCGGAGGAGCTCCGGGCGTTTCTCGAGGCGACCGGCGTCGGCCCGGCACACGCGGGCATCGGGGTGTTCGGATCTTGGGTGACCGCGCTGGAGGCCTCCGGCCACAGATTTGTGCCATCCCCCGAGGCCACACAGGGCCTGGCGGCAGCGGGTGTCCAGGACCTGCTCCGGCTCGGCAAAGAAAGACACAAGGAAGCCGCCGCGGCCTGTCGGCCGCCGCGCTCAGCTGGGAAATTCCATGAGTTCGCCACGGCTCTCTTCTACGCCGACCCAGCGTCCGCCGAGGCCGCCAACCTGGAGTTCTCCAGGATGGCGGCGCTGAAGCGGGAGGCTTACGGAGGCCGGTACGCGCCCGGCTCGTGGATTCCAACCTTGACGCTCGGAACCATCTTGGTTCTCCGGGACGATCCAGAACACTTCTTCGCGTGCATCCAGCCGGTCTGTGACGCCGTCAGACTGACGAATTTCCGCCGGTTCCCTCTCGTCCCGCTCGGACCCAGGTCGTCCGCGGAACGGTTCTCCCTGGTGGTGAGGATCCGCCACGACACCGACGTCCGCCTCGAGCCGGACTACCACCCTCACGCCCTCCTGCACGAGAGCTTCGCCGCCGATCCTTTCACGCGCACGGTGCGCGCCAAGTGGGTCTTCGGCCGCTTTGTCTTCGAGACCGAGGCGGGGGCCCTTTACGAATGGCTAGGCGACTTGAGAACATCGGTTGCGCAAAGGTTGGTCCAGCGCAGCGCGGGGCAGGTCGACCGCGTAGGCCTGGACGAATACGAGTGGCTGCGCCTCAAGGGAGGCGCGGCATGACGGTGACGCCCTCCTGAACCGTGGAATAGTGGCAGGAGATCGATCACTGGCCTTTATGACTGCGGCCCAGCCCCATGTGGTGAGTGGTCGAAGCGACGTCCGCTTTCGGGGACTTGGCGCGAGCATCTGAACGTCCGAGATGGGGCGCTAAGCTGTCGATCGCGGTAGCCGAGCTGCAATGTCCGCTCCGCCCCTTACACCGGACATGACGCCAACAACATCAAATGTCATGGAGGAGTCGAACTGGGCGATAACGTGAATATCGCAGCAGGGCCGGGGCCGCTCAAACTGGGTCATGCTTATGTGCAAAGCGCAGGGTGCTTATGGGTCAACACACATGGCGACCAGGCCCGTTTCAGGTGCCCCGTCCGTCATCGCCGTCCTCCTCGTAGGCGTCAGCCAGTGATGGATATCAGCATGTATCGGGATTTGCGGTGGTGGGTGAAGACGACCGGCTCGCGCCGGGCTGCGTCGGTGACGGTGCCGACCTGCTTGTTGAGGTCGGCGGTGGTAAAGCTGCGCATGGGCCATGAACTCCGGACGGCTGGTCGTCGCGTCCTGCAACGTCCAGCTTATCCAGAATATCCAGAAAGCCCAATCCCGGAGCTTGGCCGTGGGGAAGCCGCAGGCCGTCTTGCCCGCGCGGGCAAGACGACTGGACCGGGCGGCGTCGGCCTGGGCGGCGTCGGTGCGAGAACCGGCTTCGGCCGCAGCGCGCGCGACCAGCGCGCCTTGTCGCCGGCAGATCGGTTGACGGTCGGCCTCGATAATGCCAAGCGGGAAGCCGCTTGGCAGGTGCAGCCCGTAGGTCAGCACGAGCTGTCCACCATTCCGGTCGTGTCGGGTGGCCCTGTTGCCGGTGAGCCTCCGATTGCGCGCCGGCCCGAGCCATAGCCAACCCGGCGCGGGTCAGCTCAGTGCTGGGACGTGCCGACGGCCGGTGCGGGTGGTGGGGGCGCCGCGTAGCGCGTGGGCGGCCAGAGAAAGGCCGAGCTGCTGAGCAGGATGATGATCGTGCTCGCCGCGATGGCCGCGATCCACTTGGTCTGCGCGTCCGTCCGCTCGGCGATCATGCGCCCGAGGCGGTCCTCCAGGGACTTGGACTGCGCGCTCATGCGCTCCTCGAACGCAGCGAACCGTGTATCCAGGTCGGCCTTGGTCGCCAGCGCCGACAGGTCCGGCACCGAGGCTTCGGCCGCCTCGCGGGCGCGCTCCTCCGGCACGTTCAGGTCGGTGAGCACGCGGTAAAGCGGCAAGTTGATCGTTGTTGCGGCCATGATGCTGTCCTCACAATGGGCGAGTGGGAGGGGACGTTGCAAGGCCGCCGTGCGGCGGCCCGCTTCGGCGGCAGCCCCGCCCTGCATTTCAGAACGGGAGGTCGGCCTCGCTGATCTCCAGCGGCGGCGGCACGTAGCCCGGCGTGTGCAGCCGGAAGCCGCCGCAGCCGTGGCGGTCGCACATCAGGATGCCGATCGCCGCCGCGGCTCGGCGCGACACGAAGCGGTATGGGTGCGTGCTTTCCCCGACGTGGCTCGTGCCGGCCACCCCGGGGTGGCCTTCCTCGTCCGCCACCTGCAGGATCAGCACGGTGAGCACCGGGCGTGGCGGGACGGTGGCAGCAGGCTCGGTCATCGGCGTTCTCCTTGCTATGTTCCCGTGAACGCCTCCCCAAGCGCCGCGGCCCGTCTGCCG
>CAHJXG010000072.1 GCA_903644035.1 Rhodospirillales bacterium | reverse complement strand
GACCCCTGGAACGCGATGGCATCGTTACCTGAGCCGGTGCTGACGAACATGCTGTCAGCCAGTGCGGTGACGTTGATGCTGTCGGGCATGATGGCAGCGAACTGCGAGATAATCCCGGCGACCGACCCGGTGTAGGCCGAGGACGTGTTGGGCAAATCGGTGCCGGTGCTGTTGTCGTGAACGGCGACGTTCTGCGGAGCCATCGGCTGCGCGGGAGCGGCCGTGTCGGCGGCGAGCCACTGCTGGATGGTCGCCAGAGCTGTGGTGTTGCCGGAAATGGTGGGACCGAAAATCGTGTGCCCTGAGCGGTCATATTCATCGCTGGTGCCCAGGCCCAAGAGGGTTCCTCCGTCAGGACTGAGGAAGATGCCCTGGTAATCCGGACCGGTTCCACTGGGTGCATTGGCAGATAGACTGGCGTAATGGCTGCCGATGGTTGTGGTGTAGCTGCTGGTGCCGTTGCTGACGGGCGCGGAGGACAGGGTCAGGGACGTTGCGCTTTCGGGACTGGCCAAGTGTAGCAAAGCAAAGTTGCCAGTGGCGGATTGGTCGCTGGAAACATCGATAACCGTGCCGGTGTTGCCATCCGCAAGGGCGAGTTGCTGGCCGATTTGCGCGACGCTGGTGGTGAATGTGGACCCGGGAAGGTCGCTGGGGGCGAGCAGTTCGCCGACAGTGGAACCGCCGCCGTTGGCGCGGGTGAGGGCGAAGACGCTGGTGGTGGACATGGTTGGCTTCTTTGTGCGTCAGCGTACGGCTGAGCCGCGTGATTGTGAGTAGCGAGTAATCTGAAACTAACAAGGCTCTTATGGCTGGACCGGTGCGAACTGGTGATCTGCCTCACATGCTTGCCTCATAATCTGGGCTGGACAGGCATAAGCGTCCCCGGTTACATTGTCAATAAGCGGGGACGCTTATAGCGAGATTAAGGGGGGAGCTTTGACACACTTTCCGGCCCCGGTTACTCCGGGACGCATGGGGCGACCACCGCTGGGCGTGAAAGAGACAAAGGTTCGGTTGCCGGAGGACGCCCGGCGCCGGATCGTAGCTTTGGTCGGGCAGAATCGGATGGCCGAGTTTATACGTGAGGCGGTGGAAGCCGAGCTGGTGCGTCGCGAAAGGAAGGCCAAGCAGGCGCGTCGCGAACCGGACTAGGTCATCTGCGGTGCTGGTGCGCCACTTGCCAGGTCCGGCGGTTCATGCGTGCCTCTTACGGTCTGGCGTGAGACGATGGGGCTGAGCCGGCGTGAACCCGGGATACGTGTCTCAACGCCGCGGCGGCGCGAACTCCACCTTGGCAAACAGCGCCGCAGCCCAGTCGACGAACACGCGCAGCCGCGTGCTCAGATGCCGGTTCGGCGAATACACCACATGCAGCGGCAGTGGCGGCACGCTCCACTCCGGCAGCACCTCACGCAACGCCCCGCTTTCAAGGTGCTGCCGCACCATGAAATACGGCGCCTGCAGGATACCATGTCCAGACAGCCCGGCCGACACATACGTTTGCGCCTCGTTCACGGCCACGTGGTAGTGCGCTGCCACCTCCAGCGTTTCGCCTCTACGGACGAAGCTGAGCGGGTGCGGCTTGGCCAGGCCTTGCTTCAGGTAGCCAACCCTCGCATGGTCCTGCTCCAGCGCGCGCGGGTCCGCTGGCGTCCCATGCGCGTGAAGGTAGGCCGGGGCCGCGCAGGTGATCATGTCCATCTCGGCGACCCGCCGGGCGATCAACGACAAGTCGCTGATGACGCCGGCCCGGATCACGCAATCAACGTTGTCCGCCACCAGGTCGGTCGTCCGATCTGATGTCCCGATTTCCAGTTGGATGTCCGGATACCTGGCGAAGAACCCGTCCAGTGCGGGCATGATGATCCCCTGTGCGATGGATGACGACACATCGACCCGCAGACGGCCCTTCGGGCGCGCTTGCGACGCCGTGACGCTCGCGTCCAACTCTTCCAGATCGTGCAGCAGCCGGGCCGCCCGCTCGTAATAGGCGGCACCATCCGCGGTCACCGCGAGCCGCCGCGTGGTCCGGCTGAGCAGCTTCGTGCGGAGATGGGCTTCCAGCTGCTGCAGCAGCTTGCTGACCGTCGCTTTGGGCGTCCCGAGACCAGCGGCGGCCTGGGTAAAGCTGCCAGTTTCGACGATACGGACGAAGACCCGCAAGGCGGCCACTTGGTCCATCATCCCACCCATCCCGCCTATTGTCCATGTCCGTAGATAATGTAACTACATTACGAGCATTAAACTGCTCTGTGGTCAATCCCAACCTACGCCGCATCACAACGTGGATTGAGCCTCCATCATGCTGGTCCAGCCCACACTTGAGCGGCTCGAAGTTGGGCGGGGCTCCTCGGTGCCGGTCCGTCTCTATCGGGGCGCCTTTACGCAGCCCGCGCCCCTGGTGCTGCATCTGCCTGGTGGAGCCTTCGCCCGCCTGCCTGCCGAGCGTCCGGTCGCCTCCCTGCTGGCCGAGGCCGGGGCGGTCGTCGTGTCCGCGGACTACCCCATCGGCGCGGCCCATCCATTCCCGGATGCGGTCGAGGCGATGTATGCGCTGCTCCGGCATCTGCATGACCGCCGCGTCCATTGGGCGGCCCGGGCCTCGAAGCTGTTCATCGCCGGCGAGGAGGCGGGCGGCACCCTGGCGGCCGCGCTCGCGATGATGGCGCGCGACCGCCTCGGGCCGCCGGTCGCCGGGCAGATCCTGCTGTCACCCATGCTCGATCCTGGCATGGGGACCTGCTCGTTCCGCGACGCGGAGGCCGGGCCGGTCGGGTGCAAGTGGGCCGATGGCTGGACCGTGTATCTCGGCTGTCCCGACAGGGCCGCGCATCCCTACGCCGCCCCATCCTCGGGATCGCGCCTGCACGGCCTGCCGCCTGCCTTGATGATCACGACGCCGGACGACCCGATGCGCGATGAATGTCTGGCCTACGCGCGGCGCCTGATGCAGGCGGGCGTGGCCATCCACGTCCGCGCCATCGCGGCGCATGACTGGCCGGATGCGCTGGCGGGACCCGTCCCGCCCGGACCGCCCCCCGCCTGGACCGAGGCGGTCCGCAGGAACTTTGCCGATTTCTTTGCCGCCGTGATGCTGCCGGTTCCGGCCCGGCCCACCGATGGGAGTGTTGCATGATCGATTTCAAGCCCGCCACGACCGCTCCTACCGACCCCAAGACGTCCCGCGCCCGCTCGCGCCGCCTGTCCTGGTTGGCCGGCATCAGCCTGGTCGCGCTCGCCGCGGCTGGAGCCGCCTACAAGCTGGCGCCGGGCGGGTCCGCCCCGGCCGCCGGCTCTACCGTGGCGGCGGCCCCCGCCCCCATCCCGGTTTCGGTCGCGGTGGTCGAGCAGAAGGACACGGCGATCTGGAGCGACTTCTCCGGCCGGGTCGAGGCGGTGGGCCGCGTGGAGGTGCGCCCGCGCGCCGCCGGCGCCATCGTGAAGGCGCACTTCCGCGAGGGCGCGATGGTTCAGCAAGGCGACCTGCTGTTCACCATCGACCCGGCGCCCTACGCGGCCGAGATGCAGGGCGCCGAGGCGCAGGTCGCGTCCGCGCAGGCCCGCCTGGCCCTGGCCGCGAAGGAGCAGCAGCGCGCGCAGCAGCTCGTCGGCAAGGGCTTCACTCCGCAACGCGACGTTGACCAGCGGGTGAACGAGCTGCACGCCGCTGAGGCGAACCTGCGTGCCATGCAGGCGGCGCTCGACACCGCGCGCCTCAACCTCGGCTACACCGAGGTCCGGGCGCCGATCGCCGGGCGCGCCGGACGCATCGAGGTCACCGCCGGCAACCTCGTGCCGGCCGGCCCCACGGCCCCGGTGCTCACCACGCTGGTGTCGGTGAACCCGATCTATGCGAGCTTCGAGGCCGACGAGCAGTCCCTGGCCCGCGCGCTCGCCAGCCTGCCCGGCGGCGACCAGGCCGGCGGCGCCGATGTCAGCGAGCAGATCGCCCGCATCCCGGTGGAAATGGGCACGCTTGGCTCCGCCGGGACACCGTTCCGGGGCACGCTGCAGCTCGTGGACAACGTCGTCGATGCCCGCAGCGGGACCGTCCGCGTGCGCGCGGCGTTTGACAACCCGGACGGCAAGCTGACGCCTGGCCAGTTCGCGCGGCTGCGACTGGGCCTCGCGCACCTGGAGCCCGCGCTGGCCATCGACGAGCGCGCCATCGGCACCGACCAGGACCGCCGCTTCGTCATGGTCGTCGGCGAGGACAACAAGGTCGCCTACCGCACGGTCGCCCTCGGCGCCACTGCCGAAGGCCTGCGGCTGGTCACCTCGGGCCTGAAACCCGGCGAGCGCATCGTGGTCAACGGCCTGCAGCGCGTTCGTCCAGGCGCCGCCGTTACCCCCCAGCCAGTCGCCATGGACGCCGCCTCGACGCTGGCCGCCCGCTGAACGCGGCATCTCACCAGGACCTTCCTCCATGAACATCTCGAGATTCTTCATCGACCGGCCGGTCTTCGCCGGCGTCCTGTCGGTCCTCATCTTCGTGTCTGGCCTGCTTGCCCTGCGCGCGCTGCCGATCTCGGAATATCCCGAGGTCGTGCCGCCGCAGGTGGTCGTGCGGGCCAACTACCCCGGCGCCAGCCCAAAGGTGATCGCGGAAACCGTGGCCACCCCGATCGAGGAGCAGATCAACGGCGTCGAGGGGATGCTCTACATGGGTAGCCAGGCGACGACCGACGGCCTGATGACCCTGACCGTCACCTTCAAGCTGGGCACCGACCCGGACAAGGCGCAGCAGCTGGTGCAGAACCGCGTCAGCCAGGCGGAACCGCGCCTGCCTGACGCCGTCCGCACCCTGGGCATCACGACCATCAAGTCCTCGCCCGACCTGATGATGGTCGTGCACATCCTGTCGCCCGACAACAAATACGACATCACCTACCTGCGGAACTACGCGGTCCTGAACGTGAAGGACCGCCTGGCCCGCATCGCCGGCGTGGGCGACGTGCAGCTGTTCGGCTCGGGCGACTATGCCATGCGCATTTGGCTCGACCCGCAGAAGGTGGCCGAGCACGGCCTGTCCGCGGGCGACGTGGCGCAGGAGATCCGCGCCCAGAACGTCCAGGCCGCGGCCGGCGTGGTCGGCTCGTCGCCCAGCGTCCCCAACCTCAGCCTGCAGATGTCGGTGAACGCGCAGGGCCGGCTGCAATCCCCCGAGGAGTTCGGCGACATCGTGGTCAAGACCGCCCCCGGCGGCGCGGTCACCCGCCTGCGCGACGTGGCGCGGATCGAGCTGGGGGCGGCCGACTACTCGCTGCGGTCGCTGCTGAACAACAAGTCCGCGGTCGCGGTCCCGGTGTTCCAGGCGCCGGGCTCCAACGCGATCCAGATCGCCGACGCCGTGCGCGCGACTATGGAGGAGATCAAGCAGAACATGCCGGAGGGCGTGGACTACACCGTCGTGTATGACACGACGCAGTTCGTCCGCGCGTCTATCGAGGCCGTGGTCCACACCCTGCTCGAGGCCGTGGTCCTGGTCGTCATCGTCGTCGTGCTGTTCCTGCAGACCTGGCGCGCCTCCATCATCCCGCTGGTCGCCGTGCCCGTGTCCATCATCGGCACCTTTGCCGTGATGCACCTGTTCGGCTTCTCCATCAACGCGCTCAGCCTGTTTGGCCTGGTGCTCGCGATCGGCATCGTCGTGGACGACGCGATCGTCGTGGTGGAGAACGTCGAGCGCAACATCGAGGACGGCCTGTCCCCGGTGGAGGCGACCTACCGCGCGATGTCCGAGGTGTCGGGTCCCATCATCGCCATCGCCCTGGTCCTGGTTGCCGTGTTCGTGCCGCTGGCCTTCATCAGCGGCCTGACCGGACAGTTCTACCGCCAGTTCGCCCTGACGATCGCCATCTCGACCGTGATTTCGGCGATCAACTCGTTGACCCTTTCGCCCGCGCTCGCGGCGCTGCTGCTGCGCGGCCACGATGCGCCGAAGGACCTGCCGACGCGGGTGCTCGACCGGCTGCTGGGCTGGCTGTTCCGCGGCTTCAACCGGTTCTTCGGCGCCGGGTCGGCCGCCTATGGCCGCGGCGTGTCGCGGGTGATCGGCCGCAAGTCGGCGATGATGGGCCTGTATCTGGCGCTGGTTGGGCTGGCCTGGGTGCTGTTCCAGGCGGTTCCCGGCGGCTTCGTGCCGGCGCAGGACAAGCAGTACCTGGTTGGCTTCGCCCAGCTTCCGGATGCTGCCAGCCTCGACCGCAGCGAGGGCGTGATTAAGCGGATGGGCGACATTGCCGAGAAGCAGCCCGGCGCCGTCAACAACATCGCCTTCCCCGGCCTGTCCATCAGCGGATTCACCAACAGCTCCAACTCTGGGATCGTGTTCGTCTCGCTCGACGAGTTCGAGCGGCGGACGACGCCCGAGCTGTCTGCGGGCGCCATTGCCGGGTCGCTGAACCAGCAGTTCGGCGGCATCCAGGACGCCTTCATCGCCGTGTTCCCGCCGCCGCCCGTGCAGGGCCTCGGCACTATCGGCGGCTTCAAGCTGCAGATCGAGGACCGCGCCGGCTTGGGCTACGGGGCACTGAACGAGGCGACCAGCGCCTTCCTCGCCGCCGCCCGCAAGGCGCCGGAACTGACCGGCATGTTCACCGGCCTGCGCGTCGATATGCCGCAGCTTTACGCCGACATCGACCGCGTCCGCGCCCGTCAGCTGGGCGTCGCCGTGACGGACGTGTTCGACACGCTGCAGATCTACTTGGGATCACTATATGTGAACGACTTCAACGTGCTCGGACGGACCTACTCCGTCAGGGTCCAGGCTGACGCGCCGTTCCGCGCCCGCGCGGAGGATATCGGCCGGTTGAAGGTCCGCGCTTCTTCCGGCGAAATGGTGCCACTGGCCGCCGTGCTGACGGTGAAGTCCAGCGCGGGGCCGGAACGGGCGATGCGCTACAACGGGTTCCTGTCCGCGGACGTGAACGGGGCGGCGGCGCCGGGCTACTCGACGGGGCAGGCGCAGGAGGCCATCGCCCGCGTCGCGAAGGAGGCGCTGCCGAAGGGCTTCGCGTACGAGTGGACGGAGCTGACCTACCAGCAGATCATCGCCGGCAATTCCGGCCTGCTGGTGTTCCCGGTGGCGCTGCTGCTGGTGTTTCTGGTGCTGGCGGCGCAGTACGAGAGCCTGACCTTGCCGCTTGCGATCATCATGATCGTGCCGATGGGCCTGCTGGCCGCCATGACCGGCGTTTACCTGACCCACGGCGACAACAACGTCTTCACCCAGATCGGCCTGATCGTCCTGGTGGGCCTATCGGCGAAGAACGCGATCCTGATCGTGGAGTTCGCCCGCGAGCTGGAGTTCGCCGGACGCACGCCGCTTGCCGCCGCGGTTGAGGCGAGCCGGCTGCGGCTGCGGCCGATCCTGATGACGTCGATGGCGTTCATCATGGGCGTGCTGCCATTGGTGCTGTCGACGGGCGCCGGTGCGGAAATGCGCCACGCGATGGGCGTGGCCGTGTTCGCCGGCATGATCGGCGTGACCGCTTTCGGCCTATTCCTGACCCCGGTGTTCTACGTCGTGCTCCGGCGCCTGGCAGGCAATCGCCCTCTCAAGCAGCACGGCACGCCTGTGAATACGGAGGTCGGAACACGGGTCGTGGCCTCAGCGTCTTGAGTGCCTATCGACCTTCTCGTTCTAAAACGGGATACCCCTTTCCATGCTTTTTTGCAGGACGTTGCATACAGTTTCAAAAGCAGCTCGTCGCTTTTCTTCTGGGGTTGGAACCGTTTTGCTGGGCATGTCCTGACTCTTGGGCGGTTGGCTGGTGTTCATGCGTGTCCTGCTGCGTCTCGCCACAGATTGTCCTCAAGCGCCTGAACTGAGCCGGGGTGCCCGTGGAGTCTGCCCAGCTTCGCCGTAAAGATGAACTCATGCTCCTGCAAAGCCAGGGCTGCGGCCCCATCGTGTCCGGCAAATCGTCCCGCATCTTGATGTTCCGCGTGGACCATGCGGGGGTTTGTAACTGATCAGCCCGCGCGCATGTACAGGTATTCGCTTCCGCTCGCCGCGTCTCGGCCGAAGGAAGCCACAAGCCTGCCGTTCCGCAGATCCGCCGTCGTGAACCCGGCCAGCGTGATGGACGCCGTAGGTCCGCCCGCTGCCCCTGCGTGCAGGGTGAGGCCGGTGGCCCCCGCCGCCCCTTGCCCATCCGCCCATTGCCCCGCCGTGGCCGCAGACACGCCCCACAGCGTCGCTGCGTCGCCCGCGTGGAACTTGGCCACTGTGGACCAAGTGTCCGTCGCGGCGCCGCGGGCGTCCACGAAGAAGGTGTCGGTCCCGGTGCCTGCGGTCAGGAAGTTTGAGCCGGTCCCACCGTCGAGTACGTTGGTGCCCTCTGCCGCCTGGATCGCGTCGGTGCCAGAGCCGGTGTGGATGAACAGGTTGGGCGCAGTGGCGAGGATGTTGAGGTTCTGCGCCGTGACGGCAATTACCTGCTGGATGATGCCGGCGACCGGGCCGGTGTAGGGCTGCGCCGCGATGGTGGTGATGGGCTGGCCGGTCGTGCCGTCGCTGATGATGACGGGCGGGTTCACGGCAGGCTGGATGGGTGTCGTGGCTGGCGGGTTCTGCGTCGTGGTGGGCGGTGTCACGGGTGGTATGACCACCAGCGGCGGCATGACGGGCGGCTGCGGCTGCGGCTGAGCCAAGTTACCCGGCAGCAGCGTCGCGCTGGCTGGCTGGCCTAGCGTGCCTTCAGTGATGTAGGTCCCTGTGCCAAACTGCGAAATCTCAATGTTCGCAGTCTTGCCAGCTTCAGGCGAGGCGTCCGTGAAGTTGTAGCGGGCAACCGTCTGCCCCTTGGATGTCAGAGACAGCACGCCGTTCTGAAGACTCCAAGCATCGACATCGCTGTAAGTCGATCCAGACACTGTGGTGCCGCGCAACCCGTCCAAGTTGATGACGCCGTCGTTGAAGATGATGGTCTCGCCGCTGTCGCGCACGTCGTCGATCTTGAGCGACGATATGGCATTGGAATTGCTCGTGGCCACGGTGATGACGTCGGCGGGATTGATGACGCCACCCAGATCAAGCGAACCGCCGTTGGTGATCAAGAAATCGGTCGGGTCGGTCGGCGCGTAGATGTAGGTGCTGGTGCCGTCAATGGTGCGGACTGGGTTGGCCATGAGATCGGTTCCTATCGTTCACCTGGCGTGTCTTCTGGTCTGTGCTTTGCCGGACGCCTGAGGCGATATATTCGTTATCAGTTAAGATGGAATTAACATAAGCCTTGTGGCCTGATCGGCGTGGGAATGTGGCCTGGGCCGCACCGGCGCTGTCGGATCAGTCGGGTGGCAGGATGTGTCGCACCTTCAGGCGCAGCCCGGCACCACCGCCGTTCTCTGGGATGAGCTGAACCCCGGCTGCGTCCAGGGCGGTTTCTATTGCTCTCAGGTTGTTGGCCATGGGAGCTGACTTTTCTGCCTCGAAATTGCGGAGCGTGTTCAAACCGATGCTGGCGGCCTTCGCCAGATCGGCTTGGTTCCACCCTAGTAGGCCGCGGGCCGCTCGGCATAAGGCAGGTGTGATCAAGGTCATAACGCACCTCTAGCAGATATGGTTAAAATCAACAAGAATGTTGTTTTTCGCCTTGCAGACCATTGCCACCTCATGTATGGTTAAAATCACTAACCAAGGTGATAAATGACATAACATACAGCGCATACCAAGCTCGCAGCCCTCAGCGTCAGCTCCCGCTATTCCAGTTGCCTAGAGCGGTTTAGGGTTGCACGGATTCAGTGTTTCTGATTCGAGGGGGCTGGCTGAGCAGTGAGGCTGTGATGACG
>CAHJXG010000071.1 GCA_903644035.1 Rhodospirillales bacterium | reverse complement strand
GGCGGCGGCGCGCAGCGCGTCGGCCATCAGCGTGCCGCGGCCGGGTCCGCACTCCACGAGCAGCACGGGGTCGGGCCGGCCCATCGCCTCCCAGGTGACGGCCGCCCACAGCCCCAGCACCTCGCCGAACACCTGGGTGATCTCGGGCGAGGTGGTGAAGTCGGCATAGGGATCGCGCTCCGCGTAGTAGGCGGCGTTGGCGCGCGCCATGAAGGCGTCCAGGCGCTCCATGTCAGCCGCGCTGCATCGCGCCGGCGGCCGTGGGCTGGGCGCGGGCGATCAGCCAGGCGCCGGCCAGGATCATCGGCAGCGACAGCAACTGCCCCATCGTGGCGCCGGCGAACAGGAAGCCGAGGAAGGCGTCGGGCTGGCGGAAGAACTCGCCGATGGTGCGCGCGATCCCGTAGCCGACGAGGAACACGCCGGTGAGCGTGCCGAACCGGGCGCGGACCGCCGGGCTGCGGCACAGCAGCGCCAGCACGACCAGCAGGACCGCGCCCTCCATCGACGCCTGGTAAAGCTGGCTCGGGTGCCGCGGCTCCGGCCCGGCGACCGGGAACACCATCGCCCAGGGCAGCCAGTCCGGCGCGGCCCGGCCCCACAGCTCGCCGTTGATGAAGTTGGCGATGCGGCCCAGCCCCAGGCCAATCGGCACCACGACCGCGAGCCGGTCGGCGAACCCGAGCAGCGGGATGCGATGGCGCCGGCAATACAGCACCAGGGCCAGGACGACGCCCAGTATACCGCCATGAAAGCTCATGCCGCCCTGCCACACGGCAAGCGCGCCGAGCGGGTTCTGCAGGTAGTGCCACGGCTGGTAGAACAGCACGTAGCCGAGCCGCCCGCCGAGCACGACGCCGAGCGTCGCCCAGGTCAGGAAATCATCGGTCTGCTCCTCGGTCGCGACCGGGGGCGACAGCCGCACCAGGCGGCGCATGATCCGCCAGCCCAGCACCAGGCTGCCGATATAAGCCAGCGCATACCAGCGGATGGCGAGCGGCCCGACCTGGATCAGCACCGGGTCGAAGCCGGGGAACATCAGCACGGGGATCATACGCGGCGCTCCGGCGCTTCGAGGTGCTCCTGCACGTAGCGGCGCACGCCCTCCTCAAGCGGGGTGAACTGGCCCGCGTAGCCAGCGGCGCGCAGGCGGTCCATGCGTGCCTCTGTGAAGGACTGATACTGCCCGTGCAGGGCAGGGGGCATGTCGATGAACGCGACGGACCTTGGCCGCCCCGCCGCGTCGCACACGGCATGGGCCAGGTCGAGGTAGCTCCGCGCCGTCCCGGTGCCGAGGTTGAACAGCCCGCTCACCTCCGGCCGGTCCAGCAGCCACAGCATGACGTCGACCACGTCGCCCACCCAGATGAAGTCCCGCCGCTGCGCCCCGTCCGCCAGCCCGGGCCGGTCGGAGCGGAACAGGCGGGCCGGCTGCCCGGCCGCGACCTCGTCGTGCTTGACCTTCACCACCGAGATCATCTTGCCCTTGTGATACTCGTTCGGCCCATAGACGTTGAAGAACTTCAGCCCCGCCCATTGCGGCGGCGCGGCCCCGCCCGCCGCGGCCCCGCTCGTCGCAGCTATTACGCGCAGGTCGAAGGCGTGCTTGGTCCAGCCATAGAGGTTGAGCGGACGGAGCCGGCGCAGCAGCGCCGGGTCGTCGTCGAAGCCGGCCGCGCCGTCGCCGTAGGTGCTTGCCGAGGAGGCATAGACGAACCGCGCCCCGTGCACGGCGCACCACTGCCACAGACGCCAGGACAGCGCGACGTTGGTCTCCCACACGAGGTCGCCGTCCGTCGCCGTCGTCTCGCTGATGGCGCCGAGGTGGAACACCATCTCGACCGGCGGCCGGGCCGCCAGGAAGCCGTCGAGCGCGTCGGGCGGGATGAGCTGCACGGGCGGGTGGCCGGCCAGGTTGCGCCACTTGCCGTCGGTGCCGAGCCGGTCGACCACGACGGCCTCGACGCCGCGCCGCGCCAGGGCCGCGTGCAGGTTGGAGCCAATAAAGCCGGCGCCGCCGGTCACGAGGATCATCGCCGAGCGTTATAGGCCCCCGGAACAGGCTGACATAGCCCTTCCGCGTGTGCATGTATCGGTTTCCCGGCGCAAACGCGGAGCGTTTCGCCAAGCAGCCAAGGTGAAGCGCCATGACCGAACGACCGAAGTTCTTCGACGACCTGGCCGGCGTGGCCGGCGGCGCGTTCTCCGCCTTGGCCGGCATCCGGGAGGAGGCGGAGAGCATGGTGCGCGCCCGGGTGGATGAGGCGATCCGCAAGCTCGACCTGGTCCGGCGAGAGGACCTGGACGCGGTGCAGGAGATGGCGGCCAACGCCCGCGCCGGGCAGGAGATGGCCGAAACCCGCCTGGCGGCGCTTGAGGCGCGGTTGTCGGCACTTGAGGGCGCGGGGCGTGGCGGCGCAGCCGCCAGCCAGCCGGACGCCGATCCGATGGAGGGTGGAGCGTCCGAGGTGGCGCCCGGCACGATGCCGCCCGGCTCGAAGGCGCCGGGTTCGGCCATGCCGCCACCCTCCCCGGACGGCGTGGCCTGAGCCGCCGCGCGACGACCGATTGCCGCCCGCATCTCGGGCCCGTTCAACTAGGCCTTGGCGTGAGTCGCTGCCCCCTATACCATCCATGGGGCAACCGGTTCGCGCGTTGGCCCGGCCTGCTTTCAACTGGGGAGACCCCGCATGTCAGCCCTGAGTACCTATGCCGCCGAGACCGCGGCCAACCCGCTCGACGTCATCGAGCAAGTCATCGCCGCCAACGATTGGGCATTCGACCGCCGCAACGACTCGGAGATGGCCGCCGAGGCGCCGGGGAAGTGGTGCGACTACGGCCTGTATTTCAGCTGGTCGCGGGAAATCAGCGCGATGCACTTCAACTGCGCCTTCGACCTGAAGGTGCCGGAAAAGCAGCGTGCGGCGCTCTATGAGCTGCTGGCGCTCGCCAACGAGAAGCTCTGGATCGGGCATTTCGGCATGGACGCCGAGGACGGCATGCCGCTGTTCCGTCACAGCGTCCTGCTGCGCGGCGCCTCGGTCGCCAGCGCCGAGAGCCTGGAGGACATGGTCGACATCGCCATCACCGAGTGCGAGCGCTTCTACCCCGCTTTCCAGTTCGTGCTGTGGGGCGGCAAAAGCCCGGCCGAAGCCATGCAGGCCGCCATGCTGGAGTGCATGGGGGAGGCATGACGGAGTCGCTGCCGCCCCTCCTGCTGCTCGGCGGCGGCAGGATGGGCGGCGCCATGCTGGCCGGCTGGCGCGAACGCGGCCTGGCGCCCTCCTATGTCATCGACCCCGCTCCGGCCGCGATGGCCCTGGCCGGAGAGGGCGTCCAGGTCGTTCCGGCCGTCAGCGATGTGCCGTCCGGCTTCGCCCCGGCCGCCATCGTCCTCGCGGTCAAGCCGCAGCAGGCCGACGCGGCGCTGCCCGGCCTCATGCCTCGCGTCGAGGGCGGCGCAGTGGTGCTGTCCATCATGGCCGGCCGGACAATCGCCGGGTTGCGGGCGTTGCTGGGTGCGGCCGCCCCTGTCGTCCGGGCCATGCCGAACACCCCGGCGGCGATCCGGCGCGGCATCACCGTCGCCTGCCCCGGGCCGGGCGTGAGCCGTGAGCAGCAGGCGCTCTGCGACGGCCTGCTGGCCTCGGTGGGCGAGGTGGCATGGGTCGAGGACGAGGGCCTGATCGACCCAGTGACGGCGGTGTCGGGCGGTGGCCCCGCCTATGTCTTCCTGCTGGCGGAACTGCTGGAGCAGGCGGCGGTGGAGCAGGGCATCCCCCTGCCGCTCGCCCGGCAGCTGGCCCGGGTCACGGTCGCCGGGTCCGGCGCCCTGCTGGCCGCCAGCGCCGAGGATGCGTCCGCCCTGCGGGTCGCCGTCACCAGCCCGGCGGGCACCACCGAACAGGCGCTTGCGGTCCTCATGGCGGACGCGGCCTGGCCGGCCCAGGTGTCACAGGCGATTGATGCCGCCACCCGGCGATCCCGGGAGCTCGCGAGCTAGGTTCACTGCCGCGCCCCTCGACACGCTTCGTTCCGTGGCCCATCTGCTGGGCATGGAAAGCAAGCAACTTGACCAAGCCCTGGTCGCCGCCGTGTTCAGCCAGGCCGCCCTGCGCGGTTGGGCAGATGTCAATATCGCGGAGGCGGCGCGCGACGCCGACCTGCCGCTCGACCGCG
>CAHJXG010000070.1 GCA_903644035.1 Rhodospirillales bacterium | reverse complement strand
CGTGGGCGCGCTGCTGATGGTGGGGGTGGTCGGGCCGGTCTTGGCGCTGGCGATCTTCCTGTTCATCCTCGTGCTGCAGCTCGCGCCGGCGGTGCTGTCGCACGCGCTGGCCCGCGCCTGGGGACGGGAGGAGCGGTGGCTGCGCTACGCCACCGCGTATAACTGGTGCCAATGGGCGCTGCTGCTCGCCCTTCTGGCGCTGCTGGTCGTCCTGCAGACGGCGCTGCAGTTCGGGCTGCCGGAGGCCACCGCGAACGTCGCGCAGGTCTATGGCATGGGCGCCTACGGGCTGTGGCTGAACTGGCTGCTGGCCCGGCATGGGCTGGACCTGTCGCGCGCCCGTGCGGCGCTGCTGGTGGGGCTGACCAACCTCGGCACGCTCCTGCTGGCGTTCGGGCCGGGCTTAGTGGCGCGGGCGCTGGCGGGGTAAGGCCGGCTACTTGACGGTCTGGATGACCTCGAAGCCCTCGAACTCGGGATGGCCCATGTAGGCCGGGGCGTCGCCGCGGCCGGCGCTGCCGGCGTTGCGGTGGGCGGCGCGGAACGCCTCCGACTTGGTCCAGCCCTCGAAGGCGGCGAAGTCCTGCCAGATCGTGTGGCTGGAATACAGCACGTGGTCGTCGCGCCGCGGACCGCGCAGCAGGTGGAACTCGACGAAGCCCGGCACGCCGCTCAGGTGCGAATCGCGGCTGGTCCAGAGGTGCTCGAACGCGGCCTCCGAGCCGGGGGCGACCTTGAAGCGGTTCATGGCGATGTACATGCGGGGGAATCCTGTGGCGTGTCGGGGTCCTCCCAGCATAGTGAGGCCGTGGCCGCCGGCAAGCGGGGCCGGCCGGCGCGGCCGAGGTTGCGTCGGCGCAACGCGGCCCGCATCATGCATCCAGGCGTGGTGGGGATCGGCTCATGACAGGCAGACAGGGGCGCGATGCCGCGGGACTGCGGCGCCTCCGCCAAGGCTTGCTTCGTCTCCGACCCGGCCTGGTCCTCATGGCGCTGCTCTCCGCGTCATGCGCCGGGCTGGCCCGGAACGATCAGGGCAACCTGCAGCCGCAGACCGTGGAGGGGCCGTGCCAGGTCAAGAAGTTCTTCATCCTGCGCACCACGTCCACCCCGACCGAGATGACGGTCGGCCCCGGGCCGGCCTGCCGCCTCACGATCTTCAACCCGAACCTGCAGATCGCGCTCAACGCCGCCCTGGTCACCGAGCCGCCCGCCCACGGGCGCGCCACGGCGGAGCTGATCTCCGGCCGGCGGCAGGCGGAGATCTCGTATGAGCCGCAGCCCGGCTACACCGGGCCGGACCGGTTCAGCGTCACGCTGCAGCCGGATGCCTGGGGCATGAGGTTCGCCGTCACGGTGCAGGCGTCCCCGCCGGCCCCGTAGCGGCACGGCCCTGCTTGGCCGCGGAGCGGGCGCCTCGCCGGAGCGGACGGCCAGGACCAGGGTGATCGCCGCCGGGACAGGCCCGACGCCCCGAATTACAGGCCAGATCAAGTTGCGGGTTGTCAACAAGCGGCGGATCAGGCCGATCCGGCCCCATGGCAACGACGGCAGGATTGCCAGAACCGGACAAGAGTTCATTTTGCTCTACGATCCTAATATAGATTCTTGTTGAACCTATACTATGGTACTTAGGTTTAGGCACCCCATTGCATTGGAGAATCTGGGCAGACCTTGACAGTAAAACTCCAAATCTTATTGTGTAATTGCTAACGTATATACCTTATCGAAACAAATTGATTCTTGACTCTGTTTGCTCTAGATTTCCTGCACCATGTCGCTGCCACCTTCGCGAACGTGAGCAAATAAAATCTGGAGAATTCCGGTGCCCCTTTCGAACGCCTGCGACGCCGCCACTCTCCCATCGCCGCTTGCAAGGACGGCCCGCCGCCTTGGACTGTGCCTCGCCGTCCTGGCCGGCGCCGCGCAGGCCGCGCCGGCCTCGGCGGCGGTGGTGAGCGCCAGCAGCGTCGCCTTCGGAGAAACCCTCACGCTGGTCACCGCGCCGCCGCTGGTGGCCCCGATCACCCTCACCAGCCCGCAGCAGCCAGTCGCCTCCGGCACGGCGCCGGCCCCCTACAGCGTGACGCAGACGGCGCTGCCGCTCGCCGTCGGCACGGTGCTGAGCACGGGCACGCTGACGAGCACCGCCGCTTCGAACGTGGACGGCCTCGCCGGCGCACGCACCGTCAACGCATCGAGCACGGTCCAGAACCTGGCCATCAGCATCCTGACCGTGCTGGGCCTGACCGCCGACAGCGTGTTCTCCTCCGCGGACATCAGCGGCAGCCCCGGCGCGCTGACGCCGCTCGCCACCACCACAATCGCCAACCTGCGCCTGGCCGGCGCCTTGGTCCCGACGGGCGTCATCGCGCCGAACACCGTGATCCTCAACGCCGCCGGGGTGAAGGTGACGCTCAACGAGCAGACCCTCACCGGCGCCGGCACGAATGACCAGGCCCTGCTGGTCAACGCCATCGACGTCAGCCTCACCGACGCCACCCAGCCCGTCGTCGGCAGCCTCACCGGCGCCACCCAGCTTCTGAACGGCAGCATCCTGATCGGCCAGTCGAGGGCGAGCCTGACCGCCGTCGCCGACAACACGCCGGTCCCGGAGCCGGCCTCGATGCTGCTGCTCGCCACGGGGCTGTTCGGCATCGTCCTGTGCCGGACGCGCCGCATGTGACCCGGCGCGCGTCAGCGCAGGCCTTCGTCCCCCTCGGGACGGCCATCCCGCCCGTCAACCGCGTCGAACGGGTCCCGCTTGTAGTGCACGGCCAGCAGCGTCAGCCCGTCCGGCGGCGCGGTCGGGCCGGCCGCCCTCCGGTCGCGCGCGTCAAGCGCCGCCTGCACCTGCTCGGGCCGCCAGCGGCCCTCGCCG
>CAHJXG010000069.1 GCA_903644035.1 Rhodospirillales bacterium | reverse complement strand
CCGAGCGCCGCGAGCGCCGCCGGGTTCAGGTCGAAACCCTGCACGGTGTAGCCGGCCTTGACCAGGTTCAGCGCCATCGGCAGCCCCATGGCGCCCAGGCCCACGAAGCCGACCGTGCCGGCTGTGTTCGCGCCGCTCATGCCACCCACTCCTTTACGGAAGCAACCATTGCGTTCGTCGAGATGCCGTAGCGGTCGTGCAGGGTCGGCAAGGCGCCTGCCGCCAGGAACTCGTCGGGAAGGCCGACCTGCCGGAACGCCGCCCACACGCCGGAGCGCATCAGCAGGCCCGCGACCGCCTCTCCCAATCCGCCGATGACGGAGTGGTTCTCCGCCACGACGACCAGGCGGCCGGGCCTCGACGCCTCCCGCAGGATGGCGGCCTCGTCCAGCGGCTTGAGGGTGGGGCTGTGCAGCACCGCGGCCTCGATCCGGTCGGCCTGCAAGGCCTTGGCTGCCTCCAGCGCCCGCATCGTCATGAAGCCGGAGCTGATGATCAGCACGTCCGCGCCGTCCCGCAGCAGCGCCGCGCGGCCGAGCACGAAGCGGTAGTCGTACTCGTCCAGCACCACCGGCACCTGGCCGCGCAGCAGCCGCATGTAGACCGGGCCGGGATGGGCGGCGATGGCCGGCACCGCGCCCTCGATGTCCACGGCGTCGCAGGGATCGACGATGACCATGTTCGGCAGGCCGCGGAAGATCGCCACGTCCTCGGTCGCCTGGTGGCTCGGGCCGTAGCCGCTGGTCAGGCCCGGCAGGCCGCAGACGATCTTGACCGGCAGGTTCTCCTCCGCGATGGCCATGGCGATGAAGTCGTAGGCCCGGCGCGCGGCGAACACGGCATACGTCGTGGCGAACGGCAGGAAGCCCTCCCGCGCGAACCCGGCGGCGGCGCCCATCAGCAGCTGCTCCGCCATGCCCATCTGGTAGAAGCGGTCCGGATGGGCCTGGGCGAAGACGTGCAGGTCGGTGTACTTGGCGAGGTCGGCGGTGAGGCCCACGATCTCGGGCCGGTCCTGCGCGAGCTTCGCCAGGGCGTGGCCGAACGGCGCCGGGCGGGTGCGCTGCCCCTCGGCGGCGAGCGAGGCGATCATGGCCGAGGTGGTGAGGCGGGGCTTCGCGGGCGGCGCGGCCTCGTTCATGGGGTCCTCCCGGCACCGAGCGCGTCGAGCGCCAGGCTCCATTCGGCGGCATCGACGCGGATGAAGTGCGCCTTCTCCCGCGCCTCCAGGAACGGCACGCCGCGCCCCATCACGGTGTCGCAGATCAGCACGCGCGGCTTCGGCGATTGCAGCGACCGGGCTTGGTCGAAGGCGGCGACGAGGGCCGGGATGTCGTGGCCCGGCACACGCTGCGCGTGCCATCCGAACGCCTCCCACCGGGCGGCCAGCGGCTCGAACCCCAGCACGGCGGAGGAGGCGCCGTCCGCCTGCTGGTTGTTCACGTCCACCAGCGCGATGAGGTTGTCGAGCCGCCAATGCGCGGCGCTCATCGCCGCCTCCCAGGTCGCGCCCTCGTTCAGCTCCCCGTCCGAGAGCAGGTTGTAGACGAAGGCGCCCGACCCCTTGCGCTTGAGGCCGAGGCCCATGCCGACCGCGATGCAGAGGCCCTGGCCCAGCGAGCCGCCGCTGATCTCCATGCCCGGCGTGTACGACGCCATGCCGGACATCGGCAGCCGGCTGCCGTCCGCGCCGTAGGTCTCGATCTCCTCCTCGGGAAGGATGCCGGCCTCGATCAGGGCGGCATACAGCGCGATGGCGTAGTGGCCGATGGAGAGCAGGAAGCGGTCCCGCCCTTCCCACGCCGGGTCGTCGGCCTTGTAGTGGAGGGCGTGGAAGTAGGCGACCGCCAGCACGTCGGCGACGCCGAGCGCCTGGCCGACATAGCCCTGGCCCTGGACCTCGCCCATGCGCAGCGCGTGGCGGCGGATGCGGAGCGCCCGCTCGGCGAGGCTGATGTTGGACAGCGCCCCCTCACCCATGGATCAGCATGCCGCCGTTCACGTCGATGGCGGTTCCGGTCAGGTACGACGACAGGTCGGACGCCAGGAACAGGCATACGCCGGCCACGTCCGCCGCCTCGCCCAGGCGGTTCAACGGGATGCCGCGCAGGATGTCCGCGCGCATGGCGTCGGTGAGCTTGCCCGCCGTGATGTCGGTCTGGATGAGGCCCGGGGTGATCGAGTTCACCCGGATGCCGTCCGGCCCGAACTCCCGCGCCATCGCCTTGGCGAGGCCCAGCACGCCGGCCTTGGCCGCCGAGTAGTGCGGCCCGCCGAAGATGCCGCCGCCGCGCTGCGCCGAGACCGACGACATGCAGATGATGGAGCCGCGGCGCCGCCCGCGCATGGACGGGATGAACGCCTGGCTGAGATGCAAGGTGCCGCGCAGGCTCACGTCCATCACGGCGTCGTAGTTCTCGGGCGCGATGTCGAGGAACTTGATCGGCTGGGTGATGCCGGCGTTGTTGACCAGGATGTCGGCGCCGCCGAACGCGGCCAGCACCTCCGTCGCCACGGCGAGGCACGCGTCCCGGTTGGTCACGTCGCAGGCGAGGCCGACATGCCCTTCACCCGGCAGCGACCCGGCGGCCTTCGACGCGCCCGGGCCGTCCAGGTCCAGGATGGCGACGCGGGCGCCGTGCTCGGCGAACAGGCGCGCCGCAGATCGGA
>CAHJXG010000068.1 GCA_903644035.1 Rhodospirillales bacterium | reverse complement strand
CCGCGATGCGGCGCGCGAAGCCTGGCCGCGCGTGATCGCGCTGGTCGTGCAGCCCGGCGTCGAGTTCGGCAATGAGGGCGTGGCGGTCTATGCCCCCGAACCCGCCCGCGCCCTGGCAGCAGCGCTGGACCGGATGCCGGGCCTGGTGTTCGAGGCGCACTCGACCGACTACCAGCCGGAGGCGGCGCTGCGCCAACTCGTCCAGGACGGCTTCCGCATCCTCAAGGTCGGTCCCGGCCTCACCTTCGCGCTGCGGGAGGCGCTGTATGGGCTGGACGCCATCGCCTCCGTGCTGCGGCCCGGCACGGCGCCGATTCCGGCCGCCATGGAGCGGCTGATGGTGGCGCAGCCGCGGGATTGGCAGGGCCACTACCCCGGCACGCCGGAGGAGCAGCGCCGGCTGCGCCACTACAGCTACAGCGACCGCATTCGCTACTACTGGCCGATGCCCCCGGCGCGTGACGCGGTGGACGGCCTGCTCGCCGCGCTGCATGGCGTCCGCATTCCCGCACCCCTGATCAGCCAGCATCTGCCGCTGCTCCACGGCCGCGTGACGGCCGGGGCGCTGCCGCCCGACGCCCAGACATTGCTGATCGAGGCGGTGCGCGATGTCCTGCGCACCTATTCCAGAGCCTGCCGCGGCACCGCGGCGCCATAAGGAGTGTGAACCCTGTCACAAACAAGAACGCTGGATGGCAAGGTCGCCGTCATCACCGGCGCCGCCCGCGGCATCGGCCTCGCCATCGCGCAGCGCTATGCGGCGGAAGGGGCGCGCGTCGTGGTCGCCGACCTGAATGAGGCGGGCGCCGAGGCGGCGGCCTCGGCCATCGGCCACGGCGCGCTGGCGCTCCCCCTCGACGTGACCCGGCAGGACTCCATCGACGCCATGGTGGCGGCGGTGGCGGCGCAGTGCGGGCGGCTCGACATCCTGGTCAACAACGCCGGCATCTTCGACATGGCGCCCATCGCCGAGATCACCCGCGAAAGCTACCGCCGCGTCTATGCGGTGAACGTCGAGGGGCTGCTGTTCACCTTGCAGGCCGGCGCCCGGCAGATGATCGCGCAGGGGCATGGGGGCCGGATCATCAACTTCGCATCCCAGGCCGGCCGGCGCGGCGAGGCGCTGGTGGCGGTATACTGCTCGTCCAAGGCCGCAGTGATCTCGCTGACCCAGAGCGCCGGGCTGGACCTGATCAAGCACGGCATCAACGTGAACGCCATCGCGCCGGGCGTGGTGGACAACGAGCACTGGGACGACGTGGACGCGCGGTTCGCCCGCTACGAAGGGCTGCAGCCCGGCGAGAAGAAGCGCGCGGTCGGCGCCGCCGTGCCGTTCGGCCGCATGGCGCGGCCGGATGAGATCGCCGGCCTGGCCGTGTTCCTGGCCGGCCCGGACGCCAACTACATCGTCGCCCAGACCTACAACATCGACGGCGGCAACTGGATGAGCTGACCTGTTTCCATTTTTCTGGGAACAGTGTTACCCAATAAATCTCGACGAGGGGGAAACGAACAATATGCTGCGCAAAGCTCTTGCCATGGCGACGATTCTGACCGCGGGCGGCCTGCCGTCGCTGGCGCTCGCGGACGCGACGCTCACCATCGCGACGGTCAACAACGTCCAGATGATCGAGATGCAGAAGCTGTCGCCGGAGTTCGAGCGGCAGCACCCGGACGTCAAGCTGCGCTGGGTGGTGCTGGAGGAGAACACGCTGCGTCAGCGCGTCACCACCGACATCGCGACCAAGGGCGGCCAGTTCGACATCCTGACCATCGGCAACTACGAGGTGCCGATCTGGGCGAAGCAGAAGTGGCTGACGCCGTTCGACAACCTGCCGGCCTCCTTCGATGTCGATGACATCCTGAAGCCGGTGCGCGACGGCATCAGCTACGACGGCCATCTCTATGCGCTGCCGTTCTACGCCGAGAGCGTGATGACGCTGTATCGGACCGACCTGTTCAAGAAGGCCGGGCTGACGATGCCCGAGGCGCCGACCTACGAGCAGATCCGGCAGTTCGCCGACAAGATCACCGACAAGCCGAACCAGATCTACGGCATCTGCCTGCGCGGCAAGCCGGGCTGGGGCGAGAACATGGCCTACTTCTCGACCCTGGTCACCGCCCATGGCGGCCAGTGGTTCGACACGAAGTGGGACACCAAGATCGACACCCCCGAGTGGAAGGCGGCGCTGACCTACTACACCGACATCCTCAAGGCCGACGGCCCGCCCGGCGCGTCGTCCAACGGCTTCAACGAGAACCTGGCCCTGTTCTCCTCCGGCCATTGCGGCATGTGGATCGACGCCACCAGCGCCGCCGGCACGGTCTATGACAAGAAGCAGTCCCAGGTCGCCGACCAGGTCGGCTTCGCGGCGCTGCCGACCGGCAGCTTCAAGGGCGGCCCGACCTGGCTGTGGTCCTGGAACCTCGCCATCCCGGCCTCGTCGAAGCAGCCCGATGCGGCCCGTCAGTTCGTCACCTGGGCGACGTCGAAGGAGTACGCCCAGCTGGTCGCGAAGACCGATGGATACGTGAACGTGCCGCCCGGCACGCGCGCGTCGGCCAACACGCCAGAGTACAAGCAGGTGGCGCCCTTCGCCGATTTCGTGGTGGCGGCCATCAACAACTCGAACCCCACCGGCCAGACCAAAACCCCGCGGCCCTATGTCGGCGCGCAGTACGTGGGCATTCCGGAGTTCCAGGCCATCGGCACTCAGGTCGGCCAGACGGTGGCGGCGGCGCTCGCCGGGTCCAACACGGTTGAGCAGGCCTTGGCCTCCGCACAGGCGGCCACGGCGCGCTCGATCCGTCAGGCCGGCTACGGCAAGTAGCGGGCATCCGGTCGGCGCCGATCAGCGCCGGCCGTTGATGGGGGCAGCAACGGCGCGCTCAGCTGATTGGAGTGTGCTGCCCCGCTGAACGCGGCGGTTCGTTTCACCGCGGCCTGGGCCGGCGCCGACGTGTCGCGGGTCCGGGCTGCATTGCCCCAAGCTTCCTGACAAAACTCGGCACTCCCGCCCTTGAGGGACGGGGTAGACTTCGGCGTGGACAATCATGCCGAAGGTGCCGAAATCTTGAACACGCTGCGCAGCGTCCAGCGCCGGGCGGAGCCAGGTTCCCGAACGGCTGACGGAGCCGTCCCGCGATACTTTGGCCGCTTTGCCGAGCCGGACATCCTCTGCGCGCCGCCTCGATCAGCAACAGGGTGGCCCGGCGCGACGCGAGGATGCGGAACCGCTGTTCAGCGGCATCACGCTCGCATGCAAGACCCCTGGACTTCCGTTTAGCGACATGCTGCTGAACAAAGCGGCATCGGATTGCATGGCCGGCGGGGTTTGCCCGGCTGTGACGCAGGCGGTCACGCGGCGATCGACGACGACGGCTGACCTTCACCAACCGCGTCCTGCCGCGCCGCTCTTTATGGCAAGCGCCATTCACGCTGCACCGACCCAGAGCCCTACCTGGGCGACGTGCCCTGGAACCGGCCTCACTACCCCTGTTGGGATGGTGCGCTTGGCCAGGTCCGGACGGCAGTATCGCCCTTCAAGCGTGCCGAGCGAAGCTGGTCGTTCAATCCTTCGATCTAGTTCTCTTCATTGGCTCGGCCCCATTCTTCTGGTCCACGACGGGCCTGATGCCTCCCGATAGGTTGTCGGTTCGAATGCAGAATGGAAATTTGAGGGAAATGGTGACGACCCCGACGGCTTTGGCGCGCAGCCCGGCCCCGCAGGCAAGCCATGGGGCCGCGAGGACGGCGGTGCCGCCGCATGGAGGGGCCGCCCGGCACTCCACGGCTGGGCGCGATTGGAACGTCACGATGACCGAGACGGTCGGCTTGCCGGTGCACGCGCTGCTCACCGCCGACACGGACGGGGCGGCTGATGCGGTGCTGGACTTCATCGAGGAGTTGGCGAAGGACGTGGTGCTCGTGACCTTTGCGAACCCCGGCGTCGCGCCGCTGGCGCGTCGCTCGGCGTCGTTCGAAAGGTCGCTGCGTGAGTTCGACCTCGTGCTGCCGGATGGCATCGGGCTTTGCGTCGCGATGCGCTGGCTGCACGGCCTGCCCGCCCAGCGGGTCAGCTTCGACACGACCTCGCTCGCCCCGGCCCTGTTCGCCCGCGCACGGCTTCGCGGATTGCGGGTCGTCCTGGTGGGGGGCGCGCCGCGTGTCGCGGAACAGGCTCGCGCCCAGATCATTGCGCACTTCCCTGGCCTTCAGATCATCGCGGCCTATGACGGCTATGGCGACATGGCGGCCAAGGCCGGCGCCGTCGGCGAACTTCGGCCAGACATCGTGATCTGCGGCATGGGCAGCGTCCGGCAGGAGGCGTTCCTGCTTGAGCTCAGGCACCAGGGCTGGCGCGGATGGGGCTTCACCTGTGGGGGCTACCTTGACCAGCTCATCGGCGGGATCGCCTACTACCCGCGCTGGGTCGACGCGACCAACCTGCGCTGGGCCTATCGGCTGCTGAGGGAGCCGCGCCGTCTGTGGCGCCGCTACTTCATTGACTACCCTTATTTCGGTTTCCTGGTTCTTGCCGCCGGCTTCCGAAAGCCACGACGGGTCCGCGCGTGATGCGGGACGGCTTCCACCCCAAGCAATCGCAAGGGCGTTCTTGGGTCCGCATGGCTATTGCCCTAGCTAAGCGGCGCGGCGAGCACACAGGGCGGAGGACACGAGTTTGAACGTCTTGATCGACGCCGGATCAGATGAGTGGAACGCGGATCAGCGTTCCTCTCCCGGCCGCCTCTACGACCCGGTTGCCGTGGGCAGCGTGCCGACCTGGGACATCAAGGGATTCCTGAAGCGCCGCAAGCTGCGGATCCTGACGGTGGCCCTGGTGGCGATGGCGACCGCCACGGGGGTGATCCTGGCGCTTCCCAAGACGTATCAGGCCACCAGCGCCGTCATCTTCCAGGGCGACCGCGCCGAATCGGTCCGCCTGGGCGAGGCGCAGCGCGACCTGCCGTTCGGCCCCGACACGCTGGCCAGCGAGGTCGAGCTGCTCACCTCGGAGGAGTTGATCCAGAGCGTGGTGAAGAAGCTCAACCTCGTCGCGGACCCGGAATTCAACCTGCTGGCGCCCCGTCCTCAGCTCACGCCTGCGACGCCCTTCGACACGGCAACGGCCTTCCTCGCCACCACCTTCGAGCCGGTGACGCGGGAGGCTGAACGGCTCCTGGCTTTGGTGCGGCCGAAGGAGCCTGTGCGCTCTCCGGAGGAGGCCGCCCGGCGGGAGCTGAGCTCGACGGTCCTCGCCGTGCGGGCCAAGCTGGCCGTCTATCCCGTGGGCGTGTCCCGGGTCATCCGCATCGGTTTCACCTCGAAGCGCCCGGACATGGCGGCGCTGGTCGCGAACACGGTCGCGAGCGTCTATGTGGACACGCTGCTCACCACCAAGAGCCAGACGACGCAGGAGGCGCATGACTGGATCGACCAGCGCCTCAACGAGCTGCGCGACCGCGCCTCCAAGTCGGCCCAGGCCTATGAGCGGTTCCGGTTCGAGAGCGGCCTGGCGCGCGGCAAGGACAGCACGATCACCCAGGAGCAGATCACCCAGGTGAGCACCGAGCTGACCCTGGCACGCCAGCGCGCGGCGGAGGCGCAGGCGATCCTGGACCAGACCCGCGGCAACGGCCTGGCCGACCTTGACATGCTGGCCAGCGTGACCGGGTCTCAGCTGCTGCCGCGGCTTCGGGAGCAGCTTGCGACGGCGACGGCGCAGGCGGCGGAAAGCGAGGTCCGCGACGGCGCGGACAACCCGCGGCGGCTCGCGCTCCGGGCGCGGGTGGCCGACATCAACCGATCCATCGCGCAGGAGCGGGAGCGGATCCGCCAGACGGTGCAGAGCCGGGCGGTGGTCACCAAGCTCAACGAGGACCGGCTGACCAAGACGCTCAACGAGCTGACAGCCCGCCTTGGCCGAACGGACGGCGATGTCGCACGGGGCCAGGCGCTGGAGCGCGACGCCGCGGCGGACCGAGAGCTTTACACAAGCTTCATCAACCGCGCGCGCCAGACCGATCCCGCCGTCAACTACCAGGCCGCGAACGCCCGCATCCTGTCCCGCGCCGCCGTCCCGCTGCAGGCGGCGTCCCCGAACAAGAAGGTGCTGCTGCCCGCGGCGCTGATCCTGTCGCTGGGCTTGGGGACCGTGGTCGCGTTCGTGAAGGACAACTCGCGCCGCGGCCTGACGAGCATGGGGGTCGTCGAGCGGACGATGGGGGTCACGCCGATCGGCCTGATCCCGCTGGTGGCGCGAAAGAACCGCATCTCGAGCCGCACGTTCGAGGACGCGGTGGCGTTCACCCTGGCCCGGGTCATGACGCCGTCCAAGGGCGTCGTGCCGCGCAGCCTGCTGGTCACCTCGGCACTGCCGCAGGAGGGCAAGACCAAGACGTCGATCGCCTTGGCTGCGGCGGCGACGGCGCGCGGCATGAGGGTCTTGCTCGTCGATGGCGACCTGCGCTCCCGCTCGCTGTCCGCGGCGGCCGGGCTTGACCGCAGCGACCGGACGCTCATCCAGGTTCTCCGGCGTGAGATCAGCATCGAGGAGGCGATCCACGACAACGCCGCCTGGGGCTTCCCGGTCCTGCCCACCGGGGCACTGGCAACCAGCCCGATGGGATTGCTGGCCACCGGGGAGTGGGAAGGCATCCTGCGGCGGCTCGAGCAGCTGTATGACCTCGTGGTGATCGACTCGCCGCCGGTCCTGATCGCCGGCGACACGTGGCTGATGGCCCGGCACGCGGACACGACCGTCGTGCTGTCGCGCTGGGGCTCGACGCCCATGCCGAC
>CAHJXG010000067.1 GCA_903644035.1 Rhodospirillales bacterium | reverse complement strand
GGTCAGCGACACGTCGCGGATCAGCGTGTCCGGCCCCTGGACGAAGCCGATATGATCCAGCTGCAGGCTCACGCCGCTTGATCCCGCAGGGACCGCAGGGTGTCCAGCGCCGCATCCACCCGCGCGATGTCCTGCGGCGTCATGCGCAGGCCGAGCTTGCTGCGCCGCCACACCACGTCTGCCGCCGTCTGCGCCCACTCGTAGCGGACGAGGTAGCGCAGCTCCGCCTCCGTCAGGTCGGCGCCGAGCACCTGGCCCAGCGCCTCTGCCGAGGTGGCGTCCCCCAGCAGGTCGCGGACGCAGGTGCCGTAGGCGCGCAGCAGCCGCCGGAGGGTATGCCCCGCCACGAACGGGTAGCGGGCACGCAGCGCATCGAGCGCCGCGTCGAACCCATCGACCGGGAAGTCGCCGCCAGGCAGCGGCACGGTGCCGGTCCAGCCCGAAGGCCTAGCGGTGGCCGCCGGCAGATGCGGTGCGAGCTTGGCAAGCGCCGCCTCTGCCAACCGCCGGTAGGTAGTGATCTTGCCGCCGAAGATGGAGAGCTGCGCCGCCTGGCCGTCCGGCGCGTCCAGCGTCAGCACGTAGTCGCGCGTGGCCGCCTGCGCCTTCGACGCGCCGTCGTCATAGAGCGGGCGCACGCCCGAGTAGGTCCACACCACCTGATCTGGCGTGACCGGGCGCAGGAAATACTCGCTGGTGCCGCGGCACAGATACTCGATCTCCTCGGCGGAGGCATGGGCTTTGCCGGGATCGCCCTGGTAATCGAGGTCGGTGGTGCCGATCAGCGTGAAGTCCTGCTCGTACGGGATCGCAAAGAAGATCCGATTGTCGGCGTTCTGGAAGATGTAGCAGTGGTCCTCCGGGTAGAGCCGCCGCACCACGATGTGGCTGCCCTTCACCATGCGGACCTGCGACGGCGTGTTCGCCCGCAGCACGGATTGCAGCACCTGCCCCACCCATGGCCCGGCGGCGTTCACCAGGGCGCGCGCCCGGATCACCTGCGGCTCTCCGCCGTCATGCTGCGTGGTGACGCGCCACAGGCCGTCCACGCGCTCGGCGGCGATGCACCGCGTGCGGGTCGCGACGACGGCGCCGCGCTCCGCCGCATCGCGGGCGTTCAGCAGCACCATGCGCGAATCTTCGACCCAGCAATCCGAATATTCGAACGCGACCTTGTATTCGGGCTTGAGCATCCGGCCGGCCGGGTCCCTGTGCAGCCGCTTGGTGCGTGTCGGCGGCAGGCGCTTGCGGCCGCCCAGGTGGTCGTACAGGAACAGGCCCAGCCGCAGCAGCCAGGCTGGGCGCAACCCCTTGTGATGCGGCAGCACGAAGCGCAGCGGCCAGACGATGTGCGGCGCGATGCCCCACAGCACCTCTCGCTCCATCAGCGCCTCGCGGACCAGGCGGAACTCGTAATACTCCAGGTAGCGCAGCCCGCCATGCACCAGCTTGGTGGAGGCCGACGAGGTCGCGGATGCCAGGTCATTGGCCTCGCACAGATAGACCGACCAGCCTCGCCCGACGGCATCGCGCGCGATGCCGCAGCCGTTGATGCCGCCGCCGATGATGGCGAGGTCGAAGATGTCCGGGGTGGACGCCTGAGGCATGGATGAGCGATTTCCTCGGGGAAGGCGTTTGCCGGCCCCCTTGCGAACATTAAGCTGAACCAAACGCCGCTGCCAACTGCTCAAACCGAACTTGCATCCGAAAGTTCGACCGGGCCGCCGGCTTCTACCACGTGCACATCGTTTGCCGCGCACAGGGCGGCGATCTCGGCCGATGGCAGCCGATCCGTGACCAGCACGTCGACGTCGGACAGGTGGGCGATCCGCACCGGGGCGGAGCGCAGGAACTTGCTGCTGTCCGCCACCAGCATGACCCGGCGCGCGCTGGCGATGATCGCCTGGGACACCTGCACCTCGCGGATGTCGAAATCCAGCAGCGTGCCGTCGGCGTCGATGGCCGAGGTGCCGACAACTGCGGTGTCCACGCGGAACTGCCGGATCTGCTCGACCGTGCCCGGGCCGATGATCCCGCCGTCGCTGTGCCGGATCACCCCGCCGGCCAGCACCACCTCGACGCCCGGGTTGCGATACAGCTCGCTGGCGACGTGCAGGTTGTTGGTGATGACCAGCAGCCCGGCGTGCCCGGCAAGCGCCCGGGCCACCGCCTCCGTCGTGGTGCCGATGTTGATGAACAGCGAGGAGCGGCCGGGCACCAGCGCCGCCGCCGCCGCCCCGATCAGCCGCTTGTGCGGCTCCGCCACCAGCTTGCGCGCGTCATAGGCCAGGTTCTCGACGCTGGAGGCGATCATCGCGCCGCCGTGCACGCGGGTCAGCACGCGGGCGTCGCACAGCTCGTTCAGGTCGCGGCGGATGGTCTGCGGGGTCACGGCGAAACGCTGCGCCAGGTCCTCGACCGAAACCCGTCCGGCCTGGCGGGCGATGCTCAGGATTTCGGCCAGCCGGCGCGACGCGGCACGGGGCGGCAGCGTGTCCATCAGACGCCCAGGTTGAACGCGATGGAGATGCGCAGCTCCGTGCCGCGATAGGGTCTGACCTGGTGCTGAAGCCAGGAGGGGAACAGAAACAGCAGGCCAGGTCTCGGCAGGATCGTCTCGCCGCTGCCGGCCGACTGCCCGTCCTCCCCGGCGAAGCGCAGGGTGGGCGCATACATCGCAGGCGCCGCGCCGCGCGGGTCGATCATCTCGAACGCGCCACCCAAGGACGGGTCCGTGGCGCAGCCGCCGTCCGCGACGTAGTAGGTGCCGGACCAGAACGAGCCGGCGTGGTAGTGCGCGATGTTGCCGTCGCCGGGCGCGTTCACGTTGGCCCAGGCCTGAGTGACCCAGGCCGGGCGCACCGGCCTGCCGAACCGGTCGGCGGTGAGCTGCGTCGCCGCCGACCGCGCAAGCGCCAGGACCTCGGCGACGTCCGGTCCGCCCCAGTCAGCCAGGTCACGCTCCGAGTGCCAGCCGCCGGCGTTGGAGGAGTGGATCGAGGGGAACTGGCCACGGCGATCCAGGATCACCTGGCGCAGCCGGGCGTTGCGCGCCTCCGCATCCGGCAGCACGATCGCGGCAACCGGGGTCGCGAACAGGCCCCGCACTGCGATTTCCAAAGGCATGGCGATCCCGTCCCGTGTTGCCGGAGGACACGCCCAGCCCTGTCGCCCTGTCAAGCGCCTGGGGCCGGCCGAAGCGGCCACGATGCGACGCGAAGCGCAGCCTGCAGCAGCACAGGGCGCTCCCGTCGGCGTCTGGCCTGACAGACAGCGCGCCAAAGCCGGGCGTCAGCTTTCTGCCGTTTCTCCACCCGGCTTTGCAGGCCGTCCGCTACTCCGCCCGGCGAATGATATCGGACGATGAATGGCCGTTGCGATGGGCAGGCGACCCAGTCGGCAGACCCTGTATGGGCCGCACGGCCGTGAACCGGTTGCTGCTCGCCTCCGTCTCCTGGACCTTGCGGCGATATCGGGCGGCAGCCTCGCCCCGGCTGCGCACGTCCCATTTGTCGAGGATGCTGTGCACGTGGTTCTTGACCGTGGGCAAGGCGACATGCAGGCGGCGCGCGATCAGCTTGTTCGGCAAGCCGTCCGCCAGCAGCTCGACGATCTCACGCTCGCGCGGCGTCAGAGCATGGATGCCGGCCCGTGTCGTGCGGTCGTTCGAACGGTCAGCGAAGCGGTTCAGCAACAGCGCGGTCAAGCGCGGTGGGCAAACGACCTCGCCCGCCCCGGCGCGTCGCACCGTGGCGATCAGGTCACGCGACGAAGTGTCTGGTCCCAGGTATCCGGAAATGCCGATGTCAGCCCAAAGCAGGAAATCCTCATCCCGCTCGCGCGTCGCCAGCACGACGACGCCCACCTTGGGAAGATGCTTGCGCACCATGGTGACCAAGGCCATCGCGTCAGGGTGGGACGAGTCGATCACCACCAGGTCGGGCGTGAACTCCCCGGTCACTGCCTCCGTGGTTTCCCGGGAGAATGCGCCGAATGCCATGATGCCCTCGTCGCCGCGCAGAACCTCTATCAATGCTTCCCGCAGGAAGTGCACGTGGCTGATAAAAAGGATGACCATGGGATCCTCGTGTATTTCCTCAGCTTTATCTCAAAAATACGTTGCGCAAGCAAGATGCTTACGCATGAGGACGGTGGCAATGCCAAAATTGTGACTCTTAGTGCGATAACGCACATTCGCCATGCGCTGACACAGCCGAAGAACGGCGGAGCGATGGAGGAGCCGGCATGAAGCGTCGGCTGATCAGGCGAAGGTGAACAACCCGGCGCGCGGCGGTCGCGGCGCGTTGCGGAACGGAGCGCTCCGGCGGCTAGAATCCGCGGGCGAGCAGTCTCCTGGGCAGCCCCACCAGCCGGCGGCCAAACTTATAGGTCAGGATGGCCGGGTGATAGGAGTTCCGCTTGCCGTCGATCACGGCGAGGCCGTTGCCGAACGAAAGGGTGTGCAATCCGTCCGGGAAGGCTCCCTCGGGGTCCGGCCGCAGCACCGCGACCGGGGTTTCCCGGTACTCGTCAGGCGTGCAAAGCGCGACGCGGTTGATCGTCAGCGCCCCGCCATACTCGCGCGAGCAGTCCTGCGCCGGGCGATACAGCGCGTCCCCAACCCGGAACGGCGTGCCGCCTGGACGCGATGATCTCGCGTCGATTTTGACCGGGTTGCCCCGGTGAGGGGACCAAGGCCCCTCAAGCCGGGGCGCATACAGCAGGCACAGGTTGTCGTAGGTGCCGATGTCGGTGTCGGTGTAGGCGATCCAATACAGGCCATCCACCTTCATCAAGGTCGGATCGGCCATGCCGATGTTCTCGCCCACGACGCAGATCGGCGCCGGTGCCGCACCCCGTTTCAGCTCATACAGCACCTGCCGGCGCGAGGCGGCCATTTCGGGCAGGCAGAGAACGCGCCCGTCCTCCGCCCAGGTCGAAGGATAGGACAGGTGGCACGCCAGACCGAGCGGCAGCGGCTCGGAGCCGACGATCCGCCCGGCGTCGATGGACAGCGCCGTGAGTTCGCCGAGGCCGGTGCGGTGCAGGTAGGTCTCGCACAGCAGCACGCCGGGCTGTCCCGGCCAGAAGAACGGGTCGGCGATGAAGCCCTGCGACGGAGGAATCTGGATCCACTGCGCAGCCGGGCAGCACTGGTCCCGCAGGAACTCCTCAGGCCGGCGGTCCAGGGTGGCAACCCCATAGATCTCGCCGCCGACGCGCGCCCGTATCCAGGCGAGACGGGCTGCACGCCACGCGCCCTGCAAGGTCTGCGTCGGGCCGGGCCGCACCGGCTCCGGGAGCCAGGCACGCCGTGGTGCCGCGCCGTCGGACAGCGCCATGCGCAGCAGGCGCATCGCCGTGCGCCCCAGGACGTCGAGCAGCTCAGGATAGCGTCTGGCGCTGGACAGGTGCGCCTCGGCGACGAGCTGCCAGGTGGCGCCGCCATCCTCGCTCTCAATCAGGTTCAGCGACGCGACGTAAGGCTCGGTGTAACAGACGGACAAGGCGTGAAACGGCTGAAACAGGGGAGTGCCCGTCGCGTCAACGATGCACCAGCGCCGCCCGGCCTGCCCCGTCGCGCGCTGGCCAAGATCGACCGTCGTCTCAAAAGCGCCCCCGCCCGGCCCCGCCTCGGCGTCCGTGTCCGACCACCACTGCAGCGCGGTTCCGCGGACCGTCCGGCACCAGGATTTGACGGCAGGCGGCTCGCCGCCGCTGAACGCAAGGTCGGCGCATCCAGCCAGCAGTTCCGTCGCCATCCTGCCCAAGGCAGACGCGCCGGCGACGCCGTCGAAGTGGAGCGCCGCCTTGGCACGCCCGTCCATCGCCGGTGCGTCGCCGGACCGGCCAGGCGGCGCGGCTGGCCGCTGAGAAGCCCGAACCATGTCCGCCATGGTGGTCAGGCGGTCTGGCTCGAAAGCCGCAGCGCGCGATTGCGAACGGCCTTTGCGAACCGTATCCAAGCCGGCACGCTCTTCTCCCATGACCGCTCCCAGAAATGCACGCCATAGGTGTCAGGAGTGATGCAGGAACTGTGGAACTCCTGCCCAAACGGATAAGGAAAGAAGTACTCGGTGGGGCAAACGAAGATGTCCTTTACGGTGGTGCCGGACGGCGAATAAGTCCGCAGCCCTTCGGCAATCAGCAGCCGCGTGACGAGCTTCGGCCCGAACGCCGTCGGGCGCTCAAGGCCCGGCAGAGATCGGATGCCAAGCAGGCTTTTGAGCGCATGCTCGATGAACCAATGCCCTTTTTCCGCGCCGATGACCCCATTTGCCACCCAGTCCTTTGATCGCTGCTTCTCCTGAAACCCGAAGAAGCACTTGTGGTGGAGCAGAGCGTCCAGGCATTTGCGCAACTCGATGTCTGTATCGAGGTAAATGCCCCCATGCCGGAGAACGGCGACAAGCCGGGCGATATCGGCCACCTTGGCCCACTTCCGCTGGTGATAGGCCTGGTTGAGCACGCCGATTGAGAAATCGATGTTGCTCTCATTCCAAAGCGTGAATTTATAATCGGGATTCGTCTGGCGCCAGCTTTCGATGTAGGCCTGCTGCGCCTCGGGCAGCGGGCCGCCGACCCACACGTAATGGATGTGCTTGGGAATCATGGCCGTTTACTTTCAGATCAGGAGCTGAATGCCGGAATGGAGCCACGCACGATGGTGAGGATACGGGCGAGATGGCCCGGCAGGAACACGCTCTCGAGCGCCACGGCATAGGTGACGAACCCGATGGCAACCTCGCCTGCTATGGCCCAAGGGCTGACCGGGAGAAGCGACTTGGCCAGGAGGACCGCACAGACCATCACCGCGCCGGACAGCCCAATCCGCGCCGTCTTCAGGATAAGCGTCCGCACATCCAGGCCAAACGATTGCCGCAGGGCGACCAGGGTGATGGGAACCATGACTGCGGAGAGCGCCGACCAGGCCAGGCCGACCGCGACGATGCCGAAATGCGCCGCAACCGGGAACGCCAGGCAGTAGAGCCCAAGCTGCTGGAAGGCGATCTTGGCAAACCCGTCGGGACGGCCGAGCGCAGAAAGCGCCTGCCCGGCGAAGGCCCAGAGCGGCAGGGTCAGGCAGGCGAAGCACATGGCTTGCAGCACCGGCACGGCGTTATACCATTGGTCGCCGAAGATCATCGGCATCAGGTCCCTCGCCACCAGTCCAAGCCCGGCGACCGCGGGTACCCAGACCGTGCTGACGATGACCACCATGTCGACGTAGGCAGCGCCGAACTTGGCCCGGTCGTTGGCGATCCGGCTGAGCACCGGCATCATCACAAGCTGCAACGGCGTCATGGTCACGATGATCACCGAACGGATAACGCGCAACGCCAGCGCGTAGTATCCCACCGCCGTGACGTCGAGGGTCAGGCCGATCAAGATGCTGCCGAAGTCATCGATGCTGGACGTGATGATGCTGGCAGCCATGAAGTGCTTGCTGAAACCCAGGAGGTCACGGAAGGCCGGCACCGAGAACACCCATTTGGGGCGCCAGTCGCTCGCCTGCCACATGACGATGACGATGACGATGGTCTGGACGAACGTCGAGGCGACCAAGGCCCAAACGCCCCAGCCGGCAAGTGCCAGCGCCAGGCCCACCACGCCTCCGATCACGTAGCCGGAGATCGTCCGGATCGCGAAGACCCGGAGGTCAAGGCTGCGCCGGGCCAGCGCCGAATGCACGCTGACCATCGCCCGCGGGATGCAGATCAGGGAAAGGCAGGCCGTGACGGGCTGGAACATCGGCTCGTCGAACAGGATCGGCCCCAGGACGGCGATGACCTGGAGCACGGCGATCATTCCCACCGCGAGCATCATGTTCGTCCAGAACACCGTTGAGGTGTAGCTCTCATCCGGCTGGTCGGCTTGGATCAACGCATCGCCGAAGCCTTGGAACAGCATCATGTTGACGGCGCCCACGATCGCCATGGCGAGGGCGTAAACGCCGAACTCCTCGGGCGTCAGGATATGGGCGAAGACCACGAAGAAAACGAAGCTGGAGACCTGGGCGCCCCCGGTCTCCATCGCCGCCCAGAATGTCGCCTTCGCAGCGGATTGTCTCATGTGACCACGTCCAGGGCTTGATGTCTAAGAAGGCAGGCGAGATGGAACCGGCGTTCCCTTCGGGCGGGAACGAGAAACGGCGGCCACGTCGGCTTCCCGCCGAACGACAGCCGCCGTCCCTAAACGATCGTTTCCCGGCAAAACCAGCGGCCCTCGTCAGGACAGCCGGCGCTGCCCATCGTAGTAGCGCGTCATCTGCGGCGAGAACACGACCGCATCCCCTCCGTTGTAGGTGCCGTGCTCGCGGGGCGGCACCATCGTCAGCACGAGGCCAGCGACATTGGCCTGGGCGGTGATCAGCTGGTTGATGGCCAGCTCCACGGTCGGCATGGGCGTCGAGCCCCAGCGCGACAGCACGACGGTCGTGTCCGCGTGCCGGGCCATCAGCCACGTGTCGCC
>CAHJXG010000066.1 GCA_903644035.1 Rhodospirillales bacterium | reverse complement strand
GGCGCCGGGCCAGCGTCCGGTCGAGCGGCGCCGCCCAGGCGAAGCCGACCTCCTGCGCCGCCGCCCGCGGGCGGAACAGCACCAGCGCCGCCGGCAGGAACACCAGGGTGCAGGCGAACGCGATCATCATGCCGGCACCGGCGATCAGGCCCAGCTCCGCCACGCCGCTGAAGTCGGTCGGCACGAAGGCGAGGAACCCCGCCGCGGTGGCCGCCGCAGCCACCAGGATCTGCACCCCGGCCCGCCGCCCCGTGTCGGCCAGCGCGGCGCGCAGGTCCTGCGCCTCCACTTGCGCCTCCCGCAGACGCACGCTGAACTGGATAGCGAAGTCGACCGCGATGCCGACGAACAGGATGGCGAAGGCGACGGAGATCAGGTTCAGCGGGCTGACGGTCAGCGCCGCGAAGGCCGTGGTCAGCAGCAGCCCGAGCATGAGCGTCAGCAGGATGGGCGCCACCAGCCGCCAGCTCCGCACCGCGAACACCAGCCAGACGATGACCAGCCCCGTGCTGCCGATCAGCCCGGCGACGGCGCCGCCCGCGGCGGACGCGAACTCCTCATCCGCCAGCGCCACGGCGCCGGTCACGCGCACATGCGCCTGGCCGGAGCGGACGAACTCCTGCTGCGCGGCGGCGTCGCGCAGCGCCCGGGTCGCGGCGGCGCCGGGTTCCAGGGCGCCGAAATCGAGCCGTGGCTGCGCCAGCACGAAGCGGTAGGGTCCGCCCAGCTCCGACACCGGGCCGGACAGCAGGCGCTGCCAGGACAGCGGCTGCGGCTCGCCGCGGAGCGCGGTGGCCATCGCGTCGTGGAAGCCGCGCAGCGCGCTGCCGAACGGCCTCAGGTCCGCCCCCTTCTCCACGCCGACCGCCAGCAGCGACAGCGCCGCGAACAGGCCGCGCGCGCTCGGATCGGTGACGAGCTGGCCCAGGAACGGCTGCGCGTCGATGGTCTGGTCGAGCACCGCCGACAAGGCCGGGGTGTCCAGGAACAGCAGCCCGTTCTGGTCGAAGAACGGGGAGGCGTCGGGGCGGCGGACCCGCTGGAAACGCGACGTGTCCTTCGCCAGCGCCGCGGCAAGCCCGGCGGCGGTGGCCTCCGCGGCCTCGGGCGTCGCCGCGTCGATCACGGCGACCACCAGGTCTTCGCGCTGCGGGAACAGGCGGCGCATCTCGGCCTCGCGCTGCTTCCAGGGCAGGCTCGGGTTGAACAGGGTGCCGATGTCGGTCGTGACGCTCAGCCGGGTGGCCAGCCCGGCGGACAGCCCGGCCAGCACGGCGCCGACCAGGAGGACCAGGGGCGCGCGCCTGGCGCTCAGGGCCACGAGGGAGGCGAGGAAAGATCGTTCAACCATTCGGGGAGGCTAAAGCGGATGCCGCCCTGCACCGCAAGTGCCTATGGCAGGGGTGCGGTGCGAACCGCCCGAACAGGCTGCCTGCCGCCTCTCAAATTCTTGACACGCTCCGGGCCGCGACCTACCACTGCGGCCCAATGCCCGCCGCGCAAGGCCAGCTTGAGGCCGCGCGGGCACTGTTGGGGGACATCCGATCATGCGCCGTCTCGCGATCATGCTGCTGTCGGCTGCGGCCCTGGCCGCGACCGGGGCCGCCCGGGCGCAGGTCAGGATCGGCGTGACCATCTCCACCACCGGGCCGGCGGCGAGCCTCGGCGTGCCGCAGCGCAACTCGATCGCGCTGATGCCGTCGACGGTCGCCGGGCAGACGGTCGAATACGTCGTGCTGGACGATGCCGGCGACAGCACCAAGGCCGTCGCCAACGCCCGCAAGCTGATCGAGGAGGGCGTGGACGCGCTGGTCGGCTCCAGCACCACCCCGGCGTCGCTCGCGATGATCGACGTGGCGGCGGAGAAGCAGGTGCCGATGATCGCGCTGGCCGCCTCCGCCCGGCTGATCGAGCCGATGGACGCGCAGCGCAGGTGGGTGTTCAAGACGCCGCAGAACGACAGCCTGATGGCCGACGCGATTGCCGCCCACATGGCCGGGGCGGGCGTGAAGACCGTGGGGTTCATCGGCTTCAACGACGCCTACGGCGACGGCTGGCTGAACGAGACGACGCGCGCCCTGGCCGCCCAGGGCATTAAGCTGGTGGCGACCGAGCGGTTCGCCCGCGCCGACACCAGCGTGACCGGCCAGGTGCTGAAGCTGGTCGCCGCCCGGCCCGACGCGGTGCTGATCGCCGGCGCCGGCACGCCGGCGGCGTTGCCGCAGAAGGCGTTGCACGAGCGCGGCTACGCCGGCAAGTACTATCAGACCCACGGCATCGCCAACGCGGACTTCCTGCGGGTCGGCGGGCGCGACGTGGAGGGCACGGTCCTGCCGGCCGGCCCCATCGTGGTTGCGGCGCAATTGCCGGACAGCAACCCGATCAAGGCGGTGGCGCTCGACTACGTGCGCCGCTACGAGGCCGCGCACGGGGCGGGCAGCGTCGCCGCCTTCGGCGCCCACGCCATCGACGCGGGCATCATCCTGGGCGCCGCCATCCCCACCGCGCTACGCTCCGCCAAGCCCGGCACGCCCGCCTTCCGCACCGCCCTGCGCGACGCCATCGAGGGCCAGGAGGAGCTGGTGCTGACCCACGGCGTGTCCTCCATGACGCCACGGGACCACAACGGCTTCGACCAGCGTGCCCGGGTGATGGTGACGATCGAGGGCGGCGCCTGGAAGCTGCTGCCCTGACCCGCGCGCCCTAGCGCCGCGCATGGACGCGGACATCGCGCTGATCCTGCTGCAGGACGGCGTCGTGAACGGCGCGATCTACGCGCTGCTGGCCTTGTCGCTGGTCCTGGTGTTCGCCGTCACCCGCGTGATCCTGATCCCGCAGGGGGAGATCGTCGCCTACGGCGCGCTGACCTACGCGGCGCTCGACGAGGGGCGGCTGCCGGGCAGCGTCTGGCTGCTGGGCGCGCTGGGCGCGGGCGCGTTCCTGGCCGGGCTGCTCGCCGAGCGCCGGGTGCTGTCGCC
>CAHJXG010000065.1 GCA_903644035.1 Rhodospirillales bacterium | reverse complement strand
CGGCCAGGTCGCGCTGCAGGACCTTGCCGGCGGCCCCGGACTCGCCGAAGCCCGCCGCGACCACGACCGCGTTGCGGACGCCGGCCGCGGCGGCGTCGTCCAGGATGCCGGGCAGGAAGGCCGGCTGGGTGGCGATATAGGCCAGGTCCACCGGCGTCCCGAGTTCCCGCAGGGAGGGTATGGCCTTAAGGCCGAAGACGTGCGACCGCTTTGGGTTGACCGGAACGACCCGGCCCGGGAAGCCGATCACCGACAGGTTGGCGTAGGCGTTCAGCGACCAGTACGCGATGTCCGACGCCCCGACGATCGCAAGGCTGCGCGGCGCGAAGAAGCCGGCCAGGCGGTCCGGCGCCACGCCGTGCGGCCCGGGACCAGCCTCGTCACCCCGTTCCGCGATCAGCGTCTTCTCCGACATGGCATACCGTCCTCGACCGTTCACCGGATGACGGGCGTCCGGGTGGAAGGAACGCCGGGCCCTCGCGAGGACCCCAGGCGCACCGATCGGCCACATCACTGCCTAATGGGTATACCAGTTACCCATAAAGCTCAAGGGTGGGCCGGGTCAGGAGTCGTCGCGCCGCCGCGGGGTGGTGGCCAGCGCCTCGGCCAGGCGGGAGTTGCGGGGCGTGAGCGGCAGCCGGCCGCCCGGCGCCTCCGTCGACATCGAATCGCCGCAGGCCGTGAGGTGACGCAGCGCCCGCCGCTTCGCGGTCTCGCCGTCCTTGGCGATGATGGCGTCCAGGATGCGCTGGTGCGCCTTGGCGATCTGCAGCGCGTTGGCGCTGTGCGGCTCGTAGTCCACCCGGATGACCACCTGGCGGATGATGCGGGCCAGCAATGCCAGCAGGCGGTTCCGCGTCGCCTCCGCCAGCAGGATGTGGAAGCGGTTGCTTTCGATCCGCACCCGCTCGATGTCCGTGGGGTCCTGCTCGATCCGCGTGATGGTCCGCCGCAGGTCCTCGATGTCGTGGGCGGAGATGCGGTCCACCGCCAGCTCGACGATCTGCGTCTCGAACATCCGCAGCACCTCGGTGACTTCCTGCACGCCGATGCTCTCGAAGGCGAGCAGCATGTCCAGCGTGGACGCGAGCCGGTCCGTGTTGGGCCGCTCGATCACGGCGCCGCCGTTGCGCCCGGCATGGAGCGCGATCAGCCCGTCCGCCTCCAGGATGCGCAGCCCCTCCCGCACCACGGCGCGGCTGAACCCGGTCAGCCGGATCAGCTCCCGCTCCGGCGGCAGCCGGTCGCCGATCTGCAGCTCCCCGGCCAGCACCGCGTTCCGCACGCGGTCGACAATCTGCTGGGCGGCCTTGCCCTGCTTCATCGTGGTGAACGTCGCGCTGAAGTCCATGATGCTCGCTTTGGGATGCAGTCTGAAGCCGCGTCCGTATAGTCGCTTGCGACCGCGGCGACAACGAGTATACCTATTTCCCGCCAGCGGGAGAGCATGATGCGGCTTCAGAACAAGGTTGCGGTGGTCACCGGCGCGGCGAGCGGCATCGGCCGCGCCTGCGCCGCGCGCTTCGTGCGCGAAGGGGCCAGGGTCGCCCTGGTCGACGTGGACGCGCAGCGCGGCCGGGAGGTCGAGACGGAGCTGTCCGCCGTCGGGGAGGTCCAGTTCTTTCCCTGCGACGTCGGCTACAAGGATCAGGTGGACGCGACCGTCGAGGCCGCGGTCGCGCGGTTCGGCCATGTCGACATCCTGCTCAGCAATGCCGGGATCATGCGCCGGTTCGAGTTCCTGGACCTGACGGAGGCCGATTTCGACGACGTCATCCGCACCAACCTGAAGTCCGTGTTCCTGTTCGGGCAGGCGGTGGGCCGCCACATGGCGACGCGCGGCGGCGGGGTCATCATCAACATGTCGTCCACCAGCGTGGTGATGACCATGCCGACGCTGTCGGCCTACGCGGCGTCCAAGGGCGGCATCTCCTCGCTGACCCGCGCCATGTCCATCGGGCTGGCCAAGCACGGCATCCGGGTCAACGCGATCGGCCCGGGCACCATCCTCACCGAGCTGAACCGCAGCAACCTGCTGTCCAACGCCGAGACGCGGCGCAGCATCCTGTCGCGCACGCCGCTCATGCGGCTGGGCGAGGGCGACGACGTGGCGGGCGTGGCACTGTTCCTGGCGAGCGACGACTCCGGCTATGTCTCGGGGCAGACGGTCTATGCGGATGGCGGCCGGGCCGGGCTGAACTACACGCTGCCGGTGCCCGACGCGCTGTAGCCGGCGACGCCCGCCGCGGCGGGGCAGGCGGTCAGCGCGGCTGCAGGTACATCCGGTTCAGGGTCTCGGCCACCAGGGCGGGCTTGCCCTCGCCCTCGATCTCGACCGTGTGGCGGTACTTCGCCTGCCACACGTCCGGCGCCACCGGGTCCAGCGCGACCAGCATGGCGCGCACCCGGATGCGTCCGCCCGCCGGCACGGGGGTGACGAAGCGGATGCGGTCCGAGCCGTAGTTCACGCCCATCCGGACCGGGACCTCGATCACGGTGCCCCGGAGGCTCTGCCGCAGCAGGGTGATCAGCGACAGGGTGAGATAGCCGTGCGCGATGGTGCCGCCTCTCCCCTCCCGGCGGCAGCGCTCCGGGTCCACGTGGATCCACTGGTGGTCACCCGTGGCCTCGGCGAAGGCGTCGATCCGCTCCTGCGTCACCTCCATCCAATCGCCGACGCCGATCTCCTCGCCGACATGGGCCTGCAGCTGCTCGACCGTCGTGATGCGTCCGCCCATCGTGGCCGTTCCCTCGACGCTCATCGCGCAGGCGCCTGCGCCAGGATGCCACCGACCCGCGCGGCGATCCCGGGGGACAGCGGCCCCATCTCGGGATGATGCTGCCTCAGGTGGTGGAGCGTGACCCAGCCCGCGAAGCCGGACGCGGCCAGCGCCTCGACGACGGGCCAGACGGTCGCCTCGCCGGTGCCGATGGCGACGGGGTGGGCCTTGGCCCCCTCCTCACGCCAGTCCTTTCCCCTGCGCCAGTCCTTCACCTCGGCCTGGAGCACCAGGTCGGCCATGCCGGACAGGGCCGCGAGCGGGTCGATGCCGTCCAGCTCCAGGTTGGGGCCGGTGAAGATGATGCCCGCACGGTCCCGGCCCAGGCCATCCACCAGGCGGCGGCAGGACGCTGGGTCGAAGGCGAGGTCGTGGTGGGTGGGAAAGCCCAAATGGAGCCCCGCCTTTGCCGCGTGGTCCGCCACGGGGCCGCAGGCTTCGACGAAGCGGTCGATGACCGTGTCGCCGCCGCGCGCCGTTCCCGCGAAGACCCGGCACACCGGGGCGCCGAGCCGGGCCGCGAGGTCGATGCAGCGCCGGGCCAG
>CAHJXG010000064.1 GCA_903644035.1 Rhodospirillales bacterium | reverse complement strand
CAGCGCCACACGCTGCCGCTGCCCGCCCGACAGTGCGTCCGGCCGGCGCCCGGCGAACTCGCCGAGCCGCACGAGGTCGAGCAGCGACGCCACCCGCCGCGCGATGTCAGCCCGCGGCATCCCCTGGCGCCGCAGGCCGAAGCCCACGTTGTCCGCCACGTTCATGTGCGGGAACAGCGCGTAGGACTGGAAGGTGGTGTTCACCGGGCGGCGATGCGGCGGGAGCGCTGTGATGTCCTGGCCGGCCAGCACGATGCGCCCGGCCGCCGGCTGGATGAAGCCGCCTAAAGCCCGCAGCAGCGTCGTCTTGCCGGAGCCGGAGCCGCCGAGCAGCACGAACATCTCGCCGCTGTCGATGGCGAGGTCCAGCCGGTCCAGCGCGACCGCCGGGCCGTAGCGGACGGTCAGCCCGGCGATGTCCAGGTCGGCCAAGCGGTCAGCGCCCGGCCTTGAACCGCGCCCACATCCGCGTGCGCAGCCGGTCCGCCGATTGCGGCGTGGCGCGGACGGTGAAGAAGCGCGGCGAGGACGTGTCGGGATACACGTCCGGGTCGTCCCGCACCTCCGGCGAGATCGCGTCGCGGCTGGCGGGCACGGCGTTGGGGTAGCGCACCTGGTTGGTGATCGCGGCCATCACGTCGGGCTGCAGCAGGAAGTTGATGAACTGCATGGCCTCCGCCGGGTGCGGCGCGTCGGCGGGAATGGCGAGCATGTCGAAGGTGAGCGCCGCGAACTCCTTGGGCGCGATGTAGCGGACCGCCGGCTGCCCCGCCTCGCGGGCGCGCGCCGAGGCCTGGATCACGTCGCCGGAATAGGTCATCGACAGGCAGGTCTGCCCGCCCGCCAGCGCCTCCACCGCGCCGCCCGAGGCGAAGGTGCGGATGTAGGGCCGGATCGCCATCAGGGCGCGCTCGACGTCGGCGAGGTCCTTGGGATCGGTGCTCTCGGGGTTGCGGCCCAGGTATCTCAGCACGCTCGGGATGGTGTCGATGGCGCTGTCCATCACGCTGATGCCGCAGCCCGCGAGCTTCTTCGCGTGCTCGGGCTTCAGCAGCAGGTCCCAGCTGTCCATCGGCGCCCCGGGGTCGAGCGCCTGGATGCGCTCGGGGATCACGCCCAGGCCGATGGTGCCCCATAGGTAGATCGCGCCGTGCTGGTTGCCGGGGTCGGAGGCTTGCACCCGCTGCATCAGCTTGGGATCGAGGTTCGGCCAGTGCGGGATCCTGGCCCGGTCGAGCGGCCGCAGCGCGCGGGCGGCGATCAGGCGGGAGAAGGTCGGCTCGGCGGTCGGCACCACGATGTCGTAGCCGGACGAGCCTGCCAGCAGCTTGCCCTCCAGCGTCTCCAGGCTGTCATACACGTCGTAGCGGACCTTGATGCCGGTCTCGGCGGTGAACCGCTCCAGCACCTTGGGGTCGATGTAGTCGGTCCAGTTGTAGACGTTCAGCACCCGGTCCTGCGCCAGCGCCGCCTGCCCCGACAGCAGCAGGACCGCAACAAGCCATCGCACCCAACCCATCGCGGCATCCCTCATGACCATCCCGCGAACCCTAGCCAGCGCGCCGCGCGATTGAAAGATGGGCGGGCGTGCCAAGCTATGACGGATGTGCGGAAGGTATCTCGTCACCACGTCGCCCGATGAGATCCGCCGCATCTTCGCGACGCAGAACGACACGCCGAACTGGCAGCCGACCTGGAACATGGCGCCGAGCCAGGACGGCCCGGTGGTGCGGCGGCATCCCGAGACCGGGGCGCGCCAGCTGGACCTGCTGCGCTGGGGCCTGCTGCCGCACTGGGCGCGCGGCGATCCGAAGAAGGTCCGGCAGCCCATCAACGCCCGTGCCGAGACGGTGGCGACCCTGCCCAGCTTCCGCGACGCCTTCGCCCGGCGCCGCTGCATCGTGCCCATCGACGGCTTCTACGAATGGCAGGTGGGCGCGCAGGGCAAGCAGCCCCATGCCATCGCCCGCGCCGACGGCCGCGTCATGGCGCTGGCCGGCATCTGGGAGGGCTGGCGCGGCCTGGACGGGCAGGCCATCCGCACCTACGCCGTCGTGACCACCACCGCGGCCGACGCGCTGGGCCACCTGCACGAACGCATGCCGGTGATCCTGGAGGAGGCGGACTGGGCGGCCTGGCTTGGCGAGGCGCCGGGCGAGCCTTCGGCGCTGCTGCGGCCCTCGGCGGCGCCGCTGCGCGTCTGGCCGGTGTCGAGCCGGGTCAACAACGTGCGGAACAACGGGCCGGAGCTGATCGAGCCGCTGGCGTCGGGACATGTCGAGGTTGCATCGACTCCGGTCGTTGCGGGCATGGTGACGCCATGACGACGGAAGGTCGGACGGCAGGGCTGACGGGCTTGCGTTGGGGTCCGGCGTCCAAGGGTGCGGCGCGGGAGCTTGTTGTGCTGTGCCACGGCGTCGGCGCCGATTCGCATGACCTGATCGACCTCGCGCCGACCTGGTCCCATGCCCTGCCCGACGCGCTGTTCGTGGCGCCGGACGCGCCGGAACCGTATGATCAAGGCCCGGCTGGACGCCAATGGTTCAGCTTGCAGGACCGCACGCCGTCGGTGCTGGACACGGGCGCCCGTCGCGCCGCGCCGCGCCTGCTGGCCTACATCGCCGCCGAGTTGGCGCGGGCCGGCCTTGCGCCCGATGCCGTGGCGATGGCGGGGTTCAGCCAGGGCGCCATGATGGTCCTGCACGCCGGCCTGCGCCGCCC
>CAHJXG010000063.1 GCA_903644035.1 Rhodospirillales bacterium | reverse complement strand
CCTGGGGCACCGCGCCCACGCCCGGCGGCTCGTCCGGGGCGGGCGGGTCCCAGCGCGCGTAGATCGGCAGCGCCGCGTTCGCAGCGTCGTGCATGGCCCGGTGCATGATCGCAAGCGTGTGCCAGTTCGCCGTCCTTCCTCCACCGATCTGATCCGCGAGCGCGGTCCACTCCGTCACCGGATCGGCAGCGGCAGGATAGGGGGCGAGCGAAGCAGCCAGGAGGGCAGCGAGGCGCAGCGCCCGGACGGCGCGGCAAAAGGGGCGGAGCTTGTTCATGACCCTATGCAACGCGGCGGCGGGCCACAGTTTTCGCGGCTGGGTCCACGGGCGTGACTGAGCCCGAATACAACCGGCCAGGCTTGCAGGCCGGTCCCTCCGTCACGCTTCAGACCTCTTGCCCAACCCGCTCAAACCCAGGGCGTGCGGGCCGGGGCCGGTGACTGCCCCGGCCACGGCCGCCGGCCTCAAGCCGCCCGGTTGAAGGCCGCCGGCACACGACGCTGCGTGCTGCCGGGCCGCAGCTCGACGACCTGCCCACCGCCCGGCTGGGCGTCCCGGGCCTCTCGACGGTAGCGGGCCGCGGCCTCGCCCCGGCTCCGGCAATCCCATTTCTCCAGGATGCTGTGGACGTGGTTCTTCACCGTCGGCAGGGCGACGCACAGGCGGCGGGCGATCAGCTTGTTCGACAGGCCGTCCGCCAGCAGCTCGGCGATCTCCTGCTCGCGGGAGGTCAGGGAGAAAATCCCGGCCCGGTCCACACGCTCGCTGAAGCGGCCGGCGAACCGGTTCAGCAGGAGCGCGGTCAGCCGCGGCGGGCAGGCCACCTCCCCCATGCCCACGCGGCGCACGGCGGACAGGAGGTCATCGGCCGAGCTGTCGGGTCCCAGATAGGCGGAGATGCCGATGTCGGCCCAGGCGAGGAACTCCTCGTCCCGGTCACCCGTGGCCAGGACGACGACGTTCGCCTTGGGAGCGTGTCCCCGAACCGTGGCGACCAGCGCGGCCCCCTCAGGATGCGACGCATCGACGACGACCACGCCGGGCGCGAACGCCGCAATGGCGGCCTCCACGGTCTCGCGGGAGAATGCGCTGCGGATCTGGCTGCCCTGGGCGCCCTGAAACGCCGTGACCAGCGCGTCCCGCAGGAGACGCACACGACTGATCAAAAGAATGTCCATATCGCACCGCCGTGTTAATAATGACGCAAATGCATAATACGTTATAAAATCGTTTTGTCTAACAATTGATTTGTCAGAAAATTTCAGAACATGTTGTCGATTGTTGAGAGGCACGGCTCGGACGGGGCAAGGCGCAAGCTTGGGCCTGGCGCGGCATGCGCATGAGGGCCGGCATCCGACAATTCGTGACTTCCCACGGTCGGGACCGCGGTTAGACTGTCAGGCCGGCGACAGAAGAGGCGGGTTTGAGCGGACATTCGGACGAGTTGCGGGGCAGGATGCTGGCCCGGCGCAGGCAGTTCCGTTTTCGGAGCACGGCGATCGGCGGCCTGGCCTTGGTTGCAGCCGCCTCGGGCATCAGCGTCATCGCCGCCCTTCTCTGGCATTAGGCCAGCCTCCCGATCCCCGCGGCAGGCCAGCGGGGGCCGCGGGCTTGCGCCCGGCGCGCCGCGGCGCCACACCAGGATGCAATGCCGCCGATCATCTCCGTCACCAACCTCTCGAAGACCTACGGTTCCGGCTTCCAGGCCCTGCGGAATGTCAACCTGGAGATCCGCCGGGGCGAGATCTTCGCGCTGCTCGGCCCGAACGGGGCTGGCAAGACCACGCTGATCAGCGCCATCTGCGGCATCGTCAGGCCAAGCGCCGGCACGATCTCCGCGGACGGGCATGACATCGTCCGCGACTTCCGCGCCGCCCGCGCGAAGATCGGCCTGGTCCCGCAGGAGCTGACCACCGATGCGTTCGAGACCGTCTGGGCGACCGTGAACTTCAGCCGCGGCCTGTTCGGCCGCGCCCCGAACCCGGCCTACATCAAGGCGACGCTCAAGACCCTCTCGCTGTGGGACAAGAAGGACAGCCGCATCATGACGCTGTCCGGCGGCATGAAGCGCCGCGTGCTGATCGCCAAGGCCCTGTCGCACGAGCCGCAGATCCTGTTCCTCGACGAGCCCTCCGCCGGCGTGGACGTCGAGCTGCGCCAGGACATGTGGCGGCTGGTGCGGACCTTACGCGACAGCGGCGTCACCATCATCCTCACCACCCACTACATCGAGGAGGCGGAGGAGATGGCCGACCGCGTGGGCGTCATCAGCCGGGGCGAGATCATCCTGGTGGAGGAGAAGGCCGAGCTGATGCGCAAGCTCGGCCGCAAGCAGCTCACGCTGCAGCTGCAGGCCCCTCTGGAGCGCCTGCCGCCGGCGCTCGACGCCTACCGCCTGGAGCTTGCCCGGCAGGGCTCGGAACTCGTCTACACCTACGACACGCAGGGGGAACGCACGGGGATCACGGCGCTGCTGCGCGACCTCGCCGCGGCCGGTATCCGGTTCAAGGACCTGCAAACCAGCCAAAGCTCGCTTGAGGACATCTTCGTCGGGCTGCTGCGGGAGCGGGCATGAACGTCCACGCCGTCCGGGCGATCTACGGCTTCGAGATGGCGCGCACCCGGCGCACGCTGCTGCAGAGCGTCGTGGCGCCGGTGATCTCGACCTCGCTGTATTTCGTGGTGTTCGGGGCCGCCATCGGCTCGCGGATCAGCAACGTCGAGGGCGTGCCGTACGGCGCCTTCATCGTGCCGGGCCTGGTCATGCTGTCGCTGCTGACGCAGAGCATCGCCAACGCCTCCTTCGGCATCTACTTCCCCCGCTTCTCGGGCACGATCTACGAGATCCTGTCCGCCCCGATCTCGCCCTTCGAGATCGTGCTGGGCTACGTGGGTGCGGCCGCGACCAAGTCGATCGCGCTCGGCGCCATCATCCTGCTGACGGCGTCGCTGTTCGTGCCGCTGCGGATCGAGCATCCGGGCTGGATGGCGCTGTTCCTCGTGCTGACCGCCGCGACGTTCAGCCTGTTCGGCTTCATCATCGGGCTTTGGGCGGACGGCTTCGAGAAGCTGCAGCTCGTGCCGCTGTTGGTGGTGACGCCGCTCACCTTCCTGGGCGGCAGCTTCTACTCCGTGGACATGCTGCCGCCGGCCTGGCAGACGGTCGCCCTGTTCAACCCGGTGCTCTATCTCGTCAGCGGCTTCCGCTGGAGCTTTTTCGGCCAGGCGGATGTGAGCGTCGGCGCCAGCCTCGGGATGACCCTCGCCTTCCTGGGCGGCTGCCTCGCGCTCGTGACCTGGATGTTCCGGACGGGCTACCGGCTGAAAAGCTGAGCGCCTCGCCTCCGCAGCCCGGCCCGCGTCAGTGGTGGTCGAGCCATACGTCCAGCACGGCGCAGCGCCGTTCCTCCCGCACCACGCGCAGAGCCTCGGCCAGGGCTTCGTCCACCTCGGCGGGGTCGCGAAGCTGGCGACCCCAGGCGCCCCCGGCCGCGGCGGCGATGCCGACATAGTCGGGCGGCGGCTCGAAGGAAGTGTCGATCTGGTTGGCCCGGGCGGCGTAGCCATGCGGGTGGACGGCCAGGGTGGACAGCTTCGGCGACTTCCAGCCGCGGTTGTTGAAGATCACCTGGACGAACGGCGCGGCGTAGCGCCGGGCCATCCAGTGCACGGAGGACGGCACGGTGAACATGAACGACCCGTCACCGGTCAGCGCCACCACGGTGCTGTCCGGCCGCGCCATCTTCACGCCCAGCGCCGCGCCGCCGTTCCAGCCCAGGGACCCGCCGCCGCTGGTGAAGATCGCGCCGGGCCGGTCCAGCGCCAGGTGGTTGAACACGGTGTGGTAGTGGGAGATGCCCTCGTTCAGGAACAGCACGCTGTCGTCGGCCGCGGCGCGCAGGCGCGCGACCACGTATTCCGCGGTGAGCGCGCCGCCCTCGGGCCGGCGTTCCAGCGCCGCCAGACCCTGCGCCCGTTCGGCGTGCAACGCGGCGTAGTGGCCGGCCCGTGCCTGCACCGCCGCGGCATCAAGCGGGTTGGCGTCAAGCCAGGCGCCGATCTGGCCCAGCGCCGTCTCCGCATCGGCGCGGAACACGCCTTCGGCCTTGATGTGCCAGAGCGGCATCGCCTGCTTCAGCGGGTCGATGTCGATGTGGAAGATGCGGGCACCGTCAGCCGGCTTGGACACGGTCGGTATCCACGGCACGTCGCTGTCGATCACCAGCACCACGTCGGCCTCGGCCAGCACCCGGTTCTGCACCGGCTGGTTCCACTGGTTGCCCTGATACAGCGGGTCGGTGTGCGGGAAGTTCATGGCGTTGGGCACGGACTCCAGCACGCCCACGCCCAGCCGCCGGCAGAGTGCCGCGAGCGGCGCCACGGCCGCCGTGTTGCGCCCGATGAACGACGTGACCACCAGCGGCCGGCGTGCCGCGGCCAGCGCCGCGCCGATCCGCGCCACGGCGGCG
>CAHJXG010000062.1 GCA_903644035.1 Rhodospirillales bacterium | reverse complement strand
CCCGGCGGCGTGACCCTCGACCTGCACAGCGCCGCGACCGTGCGGGCGGCGGCGCTCCGGCTCGACCGGCGTCGCGAGCGCATCGGGGGCGAGGGCCTGGCCGAGGGGTTCCTGGTGCAGCGCCAGGTCAACCGTGCCCGCGAGCTTCGGGTCAGCGTGGCCGACGACCCGATGTTCGGACCCGCCATCGGCTTCGGCCAGGGCGGCAGCGCCGCCGAGGCGCTGGGCGACATGATGTTCGACCTGCCGCCGCTCAACCTCGCCTTGGCGCGTGGCCTGATCGCCCGCACCCGGGCGGCGCGCGGGCTGGACGAGTCGCACGAGCAGCCGGCCGCCGACCGGGACGCCGTGGCCGACGCCCTGGTGCGCATCAGCCAGCTCGTCTTGGACTTCCCGGAGATCGCCGAGGTCGAGCTGAACCCGGTCTTCGCCGACGCGTCCGGCGTCTCGGTCGCCGACGCCTGGATCGCGCTGCGCCCGCCGGGCGAGGCGGCCCGGCTCGCCATCGCGCCCTACCCGGCGGAACTTGCGGAGCATTGGGCGGCCGGCGACGAGGCCGTGCTGATCCGCCCGATCCGACCGGAGGACGCGGAGGCGCACGCCGCCCTGTTCGCCCGGCTGTCGCCCGAGGACATCCGCTACCGCTTCTTCAGCATGCTCCGCGCCCTCTCTCCGGAGCAGGTCGCCCGCATGACCCAGGTGGACTATGACCGCGAGATGGCGTTCGTCGCGGTCCGCGCGACCGGCGAGACGGTCGGCGTCTGCCGCCTGGTGCGCGAACCCTACACCGAGACCGGCGAGTTCGCCGTGGTGGTGGAGGCCAGCATGAAGGGCCGCGGCCTGGCTCGGCGCCTGATGCAGCGCGTGATGGCGTGGGGCCGCAGCCAGGGCATGACCCGCGTGACCGGGCAGGTGCTGGCGGAGAACGCGCCGATGCTCGCCTTCATGCGCCGCATGGGCTTCACCGTCACGCGGCTGCCGGACGAGCCTGACGTCGTGGAGGTCTCGATCAGCCTTGCGTAGGGCTGCGGGTCAGGGGGGCGTCTCCGCCCAGGGATTGCACAGCGTGACGCCGGCCCGCTCGAAGTCGGCGGCGTTGCGCGTGACGACCCCAATCCCGTGCACAAGCGCGGTTGCCGCGATCAGGGCGTCAGGTTGAGAGTAGGTGTATCGCGCCTTCTGGCCCTCGGCGACCAGGCGGCGCCAAGCCAGGAGCACGGCCTCATCCACCGCGAGGATGCGCTCGCCGAACCAGATGCGCACGCCGTCGCGGAGCCAGGCCTCCAGCTCGCCGCGGAACCCGGGATCGGCGACCCGTTCGATCCCGATGCGGATCTCGGCAACGCTCACCATGCTCAAGAAGCAGGTGGCAGGCGGCACCGTCTCGGCCCAGGACCGGACGGCGGGGTTGGCCCGTTCTCCCTTCCTGATCTCCGAGACCACGTTCGTATCGAGCAGCCAGCCGCGTGGGCCTGCGGCCATCGGCTAGAAGTCCGGCACGTCGCGAACCGGCGCCCTGTCATCCGTGGGCTGCCCGCCAAAATCGTCGAGCTTCGCGAATGGGCCGTCTGCAAACAGGGCGAGCAGGGTGGGCTTCGCCGCGGCCGGAGCCAGGCGGGCATAATCGGCCGCCGAGAGCACGACAACTGCGTCCCGCCCGCGCACGGTGATCCGCTGCGGCCCACGCTCGCGGGCGAGGCGCACGACCTCGCTGAAACGAGCCTTCGCGTTTTCCAGCTTCCATGTTGGAAGGGCCGGCGCTGCGGAGTTTGGCGTGGCCGGCACGGTTCTTGACATCGACGACCTCAAACTGACTAGTTTGGTCAGGCTAAGACGAGTCGTGTCTCAATCACAAGCGAAGGGACGGGCGCGGCGCCAATCCGCCTGCTCCCGAATGGGTTTTTAAACCGCCAGAGGCCCACTATCCCTTCCATGATTCCCTCCGCCGCGCTCGCCGCGCGTCAGCGCCAGCGCGCCATCCTGTGCGTGCTGGCCTCCTCCGCCTGCTTCACCGTCGCGGCGGCGTTTGTGAAGTTCATCGGCGACGCCGTGCCCACGTCGGAGATCGTGCTGTTCCGCAGCACGGTCGCCGCCCTGTGCATGATCCCGCTGATGTGGCGCGCCGGCGGGTGGCCGGTGCTGCACACGAGGCGGCCGTTGGGCCATGCGTGGCGGCTGCTGGCGGGCCTGGCCGGTATGTACGGCTCGTTCTACGGCTATGCCCGGCTGCCGCTCGCGACCGTCACGGCGCTCGGGTTCTCCATGCCGATCTTCCTGGCGCTGCTGTCGGTGCCGCTGCTGCGGGAGCGGGTGGGACCGGACCGGGGCGCGGCGCTGGCGGCTGGGCTGGTGGGCGTGTTGCTCGTGCTGCGGCCATGGGAGGGCAGCGGCGGGCTGCCGCTCGCGCCCGCGCTGGTCGTCATGGGAGGCGTCCTGTGCTGGGCGCTCGCGATGGTCAGCATCCGCCGGCTGGGCCAGTCGGGTGAGCGCAACATCACCATCGTGCTGCTGTTCACGCTGGGCGGCAGCGTCGTATCGGGGCTGCTGTGCATCCCGGTCTGGGTCACGCCGTCCGGCTGGGTCCTGGCTGCCCTGGTCGGCGTCGGCGCCGTCTCCGCCGTGGCGCAGCTGCTGATGACCGAGGGCTACCGCAGCGGTGAGGCCACCATGCTGGCACCTTTCGAATACGGCGCGATCCTCTACACGGTGCTGCTGGGCTTCCTGGTGTGGGGGGAGGCGCCGGGCGCGTGGGAGTTCGCGGGCATCGCCGTGCTCGTCGCGTCGGGCCTCTATGCGTGGTGGCGGGAGGGCCGGGCGGTGTCCTGACGGCCGTCAGGCGATCACCGCGAGGATCGCCGCGAGCACCGCCCGCAGCTCCGTCGCCGCCTGGCTGCGCGGCGCGGCCTCGGTCACGCCCAGGCCGTCGGCGAAGGCGTGGCTGAACACGGCCCGGTTGCCCAGCATCGCCGGCAGCACGGCCAGGCCCCGCGCGCGCAGCTCGCGGTCCG
>CAHJXG010000061.1 GCA_903644035.1 Rhodospirillales bacterium | reverse complement strand
AGCAGAAGACGGCATACGAGATAAGCTAGTGACTGGAGTTCAGACGTGTGCTCTTCCGATCTTGGCGGTGGGCATGGCGTCGCTCGACACCTCGATCGCCAACACGGCCCTGCCGACCATCGCGGCCGACCTGCTGGCCAGCCCGGCGGCGTCCGTGTGGGTGGTGAACGCCTACCAGCTCGCCTTGGTGGTTTCCCTGCTGCCCTTCGCCTCGCTGGGCGAGATCTACGGCTACCGCCGGGTCTACACCGTGGGGCTGGCGGTGTTCACCGTGGCGTCGCTGGTCTGCGCCGCCAGCTGGTCCCTGCCGACGCTGACCGCGGCGCGGGTGCTGCAGGGGCTGGGCGCCAGCGGCATCATGAGCGTGAACACCGCCCTGGTCCGCTACATCTACCCGTCGCGGTCGCTGGGCCGCGGGGTCGGGTTCAACGCGCTGGTGGTGGGCGTGTCCACGGCGCTCGGCCCCACCGTGGCGGCGGCGGTGCTGTCGGTCGCCTCCTGGCAGTGGCTGTTCGCGGTCAACGGACCCGTCGGCGTGGCCGCCCTGGTGCTGGCGGTCCGGTACCTGCCGGAGACGCCGCAGGCCGCGCACCGCTTCGACGTGCGGAGCGCGCTGCTCAACGCCGCCACCTTCGGGCTGCTGATCTTCGGCATCGGGGAGGCGACGCACAGCGCGCCCGGTCCGGTGATCGCCTTGGTGCTGGGGGGCGCGGCGGTGTCCGGCTTTTTCCTGATCCAGCGCCAGCTTCGGCTGGCCGCGCCGATGCTGCCGGTGGACCTGTATCGGCGGCCCATGTTCGCGCTGTCTTCGCTGACGTCCGTTTGCTCCTTCGCGGCGCAGGGCCTCGCCTTCGTGTCGCTGCCGTTCTACTTCCAGACGGTGCTGGGGCGCAGCGCGGTGGAAACCGGGTTGCTGCTGACGTCCTGGCCCGTCGTCACCGCCGCCATGGCGCCGGTGGCCGGGCCGCTGTCCGACCGCTACCCGCCGGCGGTCCTGGGCGGCATCGGCATGGCGACGCTGGCGGTAGGCCTGCTGCTGATGGCGACGCTGCCGGCCCGTCCGGATGACCTGAGCTGCGTCTGGCGCCTGATGGTGTGCGGCGCCGGGTTCGGCTTCTTCCAATCGCCGAACCTCAAGGCGATCATGTCGAGCGCGCCGCCGGAGCGCAGCGGCGGCGCCAGCGGCATCGTTGCGACCTCCCGCCTGGTGGGGCAATCCGTCGGCGCCGCGTTGGTGGCGCTCTGCTTCGGCGTCTCGGCCCTGCATGGCCCGGCGCTGGCGGTGGCATTGGGCGCGGGCTTCGCGGCGGCGGCCAGCCTGGTCAGCTTCTCCCGCCTGACCGCAGCGTCCCGGTCCTGATCGCGGCTAGATCGGCTCCAGCACACGGACGCGCCGCGGCCCATCGGCGCGCGGCAGCGCCATCGGCTTCGGGATCAGGCAGTCGGGCAACGGCTTGAGCGGCTTGAAGGCCTCGGGCGAGAAGTCGGGCGGCGGGGGGACCGGCGCCGGGGGAGGGGGGCCGTCGCCGCCCCACGATCCCCGCGGCGGACGCCGGGCGATCAGCAGCTCCCGACAGGCGAACGCCAGGGGCACCCCGAAGGTCAGGACACCGCTCAGGATGACTTGGGTAGAAGACTCCATGGCTGCCTCCCGTCGAACCGCACCAAAGCATAACGCGAGTTGGTGGCGACGCAGCACCGGATTCGGGCTTTCGCGCACTCAAGCCGTCATCAAATCTAGCGCCGCGCCGGCCCGGGCTGCAAGGACCGGCTACAACGCCAGCGTGTGAAACATCGTCCCACGGCGGAACGGGCTACGCCGCAACCACACGCTGCGCCTGCTCGCCCAGCCCCTCGATGCCAAGCCGCATCGTCTCGCCGCCCTTGAGGAACACCGGCGCCGGCTTCTTGCCCATGCCCACGCCCGGCGGCGTGCCGGTGCTGATGACGTCGCCGGGATGCAGCGTCATGAAGTGGCTCACGTAGCTCACCAGCTTGCGCACATCGAAGATCATCGTCTTGGTGCTGCCGTCCTGCATCCGGCTGCCGTCCACGTCCAGCCACATGTGCAGGTTCTGCGGGTCCGGAACTTCGTCCTGCGTCACCAGCCAGGGGCCGGTTGGGCCGAAGGTGTCGCAGCCCTTGCCCTTGTCCCAGGTGCCGCCGCGCTCGATCTGGTACTCGCGCTCGCTCACGTCGTTCACCACGCAATACCCGGCGACGTGGCGCATGGCCTCATGCTCGGGCACGTAGCTCGCGCGCTCCCCGATGATGATCGCAAGCTCCACCTCCCAGTCCGTCTTCTTCGATCCGCGCGGCAGGCGCACGTCGTCGTTCGGCCCCTGGAACGCACCGAGCGATTTCAGGAACACGATGGGCTCCTTGGGGATCGCCGCCCCGGTCTCGGCGGCGTGGTCGGCGTAGTTCAGCCCGATGCAGACGAAGTTCACCGGACGCGGCACGCAGGGACCAATGCGCCCGAGCGCCACGACGGGCAGGCTGGCGGGGTCAAGCGCCGCGAGGCGCGCCAGCCCGGCCGGCGACAGCGCCTCCGCGTCGAAATCCCGCACGGTGCCCGACAGGTCGCGGTATTGCCCGTCCGGCCCGACCATGCACGGCGTCTCGGCGCCCGGGGCGCCCACGCGCAGCAGCTTCATGACTCGTCTCCTGATCCCAAGCGGCACGGCGACCGCATTTTCTTAAAGTGTCCAGCCGCCGTCGATGACGACCGTCTGTCCCGTGATGAACTGCGTCTCGTCCGACCCGAGGTAGACCGCGAGCGCCGCGATCTCCTCCGGCGTGCCCAGCCGGCCCATGGCCTGGCGGGCGATGAAGCCGGTCCGCGCCGCCTCCAGCGATCCGGCCGCGGCCGCGTTGGCGGCGATCCGGTCATCGAGGCTCGGCGTCTGCACGGTGCCGGGGCAGATGGCGTTGCAGCGGACGCCCCGCTTCACGAAGTCCGCCGCGACCGACTTGGTGAGGCCGATCACCGCCGCCTTCGTCGTCCCATAGATGAAGCGGCCCGGCGCGCCCTTGATGCTGCTGGCGGCACTGGACATGTTGATGATGGAGCCGCGCCCGGCCTCGGCCATGCCCGGCAGGAAGGCGCGGATGGCGTGGAACATGCTGCGCACGTTGAGCGCGAAGGCGAAGTCCCACTCCGCGTCGGTCGCGTCCAGGATGGTGCCCTGGTGCACGAAGCCCGCGCAGTTGAACAGCACATCGATCGGCCCGGCGGCTGCTGCCACGCGCGCGATGTCGGCGGGCTGCGTCGCGTCCAGACGGTGCACGGCGATGGCGTCGCCGGCGATCTCCGCCAGCTTCGCCTCGTTCAGGTCGGTCGCGATCACCCGCGCGCCCTCCGCCGCATAGGCCAGCGCCGTGGCGCGCCCGATGCCTTGCGCGGCGGCGGTGATGAACGCGGTCTTGCCTGCCAGCCTGCCTGTCATGGGAGTCCTTGCCGGGTCAGTGATTGTTGCGGCTCTCGCCGCGCTCCTCGACGATGTTCAGGTACAGCGTCGCCGGTTCCAGGCAGGCGCCCGTCGCGTGCTGGCCGACCATGCTGCGGCTGATCTCCTCCCAGGGCGTCTTGTTCTCAAGCTGAGGCCGGGTCCACCGGCCGCGCCGCGCCTCCAGCTCGCCCTCGGGCAGCAGCACGTTCACCTTGCGGCTGTTCAGGTCGATGCGGATGCGGTCCCCGGTGTGTAGGAGCGCCAGGCCGCCGCCCACCACGGCCTCGGGCGAGACGTTGAGGATGCTGGGGCTGCCGGAGGTGCCGGACTGCCGCCCGTCGCCCATGGTCGGCAGCGTGTGCACGCCGGCCTTGAGCAGCGCGGCCGGCGGCTGCATGTTCACCACCTCGGCGCCGCCGGGGTAGCCGACGGGGCCGCAGTTGCGGATCACCAGGATGGAGTGCTCGTCCGCGCCGAGGTCCGGGTCCTCGATCCGCTCGTGGTAGTCCTCCGGCCCCTCGAACACGATGGCCTTGCCCTCGAACACGTTGGGCTGGTCGGGGTCGGACAGGAAGCGGCTGCGGAACTCGGGGTCGATGACGCTGAGCTTCATCACCGCCCCGTCGAACAGGTTGCCCGACAGCACCGCGAACCCGGCGCTCTCCTTCAGCGGGTTGTTGTAGGAGCGGATCACGTCGTGGTCCACGGCGGGCTTCTTCGCCAGGTTCTCCCCCAGCGTCTTGCCGGTGCAGGTCATCACGTCCGGATGCAGCTTGCCGGCGTCCAGCAGCTCCCGCATCACCGCCGGCACGCCGCCGGCGCGGAAGAAGCCCTCGCCCAGCACCCGCCCGGCCGGCTGCACGTCGGCCAGCAGCGGGATGCCGTCGCCGAAGCGCTGCCAGTCGTCCAGCGTGTGCTCGACGCCCATGTGGCGCGCGATGGCGATCATGCTGATCGGGCAGTTGCTGCTGGCGCCCAGGGCGGCCGCGGCCACCACGGCGTTCTCGAAGGCGGGCCGGGTCATGATGTCGGAGGGCCGCAGGTTCTCGTGCACCATGCCGACGATGCGGTGCCCGGTGTTGTAGGCCATCCAGCCGCGCTCCTTGTGCGGGGCGGGGATGGCGGCGCAGCCGGGCAGCGACATGCCGAGCGCCTCGGCCAGGCTGTTCATCGACAGCGCCGTGCCCATAGTGTTGCAGTGCCCGACCGACCCGGCCGACGCCGCCACCATGTCGATGAACTCCGCGTAGCCGATCAGCCCCTCGGCCAGCAGCTTGCGCGCCTCCCACACGATGGTGCCGGACCCGGCGAGCCGGCCGTTGTACCAGCCGTCCAGCATGGGGCCGCCCGACAGCACGATGGAGGGAATGTTCACCGTCGCCGCCCCCATCAGGCAGGCCGGCACCGTCTTGTCGCAGCCGGTCGTCAGCACCACCCCGTCGATGGGATAGCCGTGCAGCACCTCGACCAGGCTGAGGTAGGCAAGGTTGCGGTCGAGCGCCGCGGTGGGCCGCTTGCCGGTCTCCTGGATCGGGTGGATCGGGAACTCCAGCGGCACGCCGCCCGCGTCGCGGATGCCGTCGCGCACCCGGCTCGCCAGCTCGACATGGTGGCGGTTGCAGGGCGACAGGTCGGAGCCGGTCTGCGCGATGCCGATGATCGGCCGGCCCGACTGCAGCTCGCCCCGCGTCAGGCCGAAGTTCAGGTAGCGTTCCAGGTAGAGCGCCGTCATGCCGGGGTCGCTCGGCTCGTCGAACCAGCGCCGGCTGCGCAGGCGCGGCGCGGGGGACGGGGTATCGGTGGTCATGGGAGCGTTCCCTTTGATTTCGTCGCAGCCAAGGTGGGCAGGCCGTTGGAATGTGTCAATCTTTCCAGGCCTGGTCCAAGCCTGGAGGCGGTCGAGGCAGGCGGTGCGACAGCCAGGCCCCCCTCTGGTGAAGCGCCGCCTTGCCCCGAGCGGCGGCTTACGACCTCCGCCGGATCGCGTTCGCGGAGCCGACTGCCTCGATCTTCGGCGGCGCCCCGCTTTGCACGCTCCAGGTCACGTCGTTGTTTGATCCGAACACCTGCACCGTGGCGCCCCTGGCCAGCGTGATCGCGATGCGGTTGTTGGACCCGAAGACCTCAAGCTGCGAGCAGTCCCCGAGGATGGTCAGCCTGTTGTCGCTGCCGGAAACCTGGGCCGCCTTGCCCGCGCAGTTCAGCTCGGACGTGATGCCGGAGCTTGCGACCTCCACCCCGGCGGCTCCGGCGGGCGATCCGAGGCCTATGGCCGCCGTGAGAAGCGCCGTCAATCCAAGGCACGCCCGGACAGCCGATCCCCGGTTCCGCATCGCCCAACCCTCCCCGAACATAACATGCCCCGGCCTGCGCCGCTGTTATCCGCTTGGATGCCATATTGTCCAGGAGGGAATGCGGCGCCGATGGCGCGAGGCCGGCCACCGCGGCCGGGCATCCCGCCCCGTCAGTACATCTCCGGCGTGATCACGTTCTGCGGGTGGTTGCTCATCAGCGCCGCCCGCATCGTCTCGGCCGACTTCACCCGGATGTCCCAATGCGCCTCGGGCGTCAGGTAGGCCGAGTGCGGCGTGATGATCAGCCGGCCCTCCACCCACGCCTCCCGCGCGCGGTAGGCCCGGAGCAGCTCGGGCACCGGCTCGACCGGCGGCTCCACCGGCAGCACGTCCAGCCCGGCGCCGGCCACCCGCCCGTCGCGCATCGCCTGCGCCAGCGCCTCGACGTCCAGCAC
>CAHJXG010000060.1 GCA_903644035.1 Rhodospirillales bacterium | reverse complement strand
AGCATCGCCCCGGTCCGGATGCAGAACGCCGCCTTGTGCCAAGGGCAGACGATCCGGTCGCCATGGCGGACGCCCTCGGCCAGCGGCGCGCCGGCGTGGGGGCACCTGGCGCCGACCGCGTGCACGGCGTCGCCGTCCCGCAGCAGCAGGATCGCCTCGCCGTCCATCTCGACCTGCCTCATGCCGCCCGGCTCAATCGAGTCCAGAACAGCAACCTCGACCTCGTGCTGCGGCATCTGCTGCTCCCACCCTGCGCGGAGGCAACGCTCCCGCCGCGCCGCGGTTCGGCGCGCGGCCGGGCAGGGTGCGTGACAGCCGAATGGCGTCCTGCTATGCTGGTCGGTGTCCGCAAAACGCGCCCTTCCTGTCGCCTTGGCCAAGCCCTCGGCACGGCGCGCCGGCTCACCGAGACGGGACCGACTGCGCCGGCATGGCTGACACAGAGGCCGAGTTGGAGGCGGAGAACGCGCGCCTGCGCGCCGCCGAGCGGCGTCATCGGGCGATCCTTGAGAGCGCCGTCGACTTCGCCATCATCGCCACCGACCGCGACGGCCGGGTGAGCGACTGGAACACGGGCGCCGAGCGCATCCTCGGCTGGTCGGCCGAGGACATGCAGGGCCAGACGGCCGACCGCATCTTCACGCCCGAGGACCGGGCGGAGAACCGTCCCGGCATCGAGATGCGGCGCGCCCTGGACACCGGCCGCGCCAACGACGAGCGCTGGCACATGAAGCGGGACGGCTCGCGCTTCTGGGCCAGCGGCGAGCTGATGCCGTTGCGCGGCGAGGACGGGGCGCATCTCGGCTTCCTCAAGATCCTGCGCGACCGCACGGAGCAGCGTCAGGCGGCGGCGAAGCAGCGCGCCGATGCCGAGTTCCTGCACAGCATCCTCGCGTCCTCCGGCGACTGCATCAAGGTGCTCGACCTCGACGCCAGGCTCATCTTCATGAGCGAGGGCGGCCAGCGCGTCATGGAGGTGAGCGACTTCAACGCCATCCGGGGCTGTTCCTGGCCGGACTTCTGGCACGACGAGGGGAACACCCAGGCCAGGGCCGCCGTGGCGGCGGCGAAGGCCGGCGGCACGGGACACTTCCAAGGCCCGGCCAACACGATGGCGGGCACGCCCCGGTACTGGGACGTGCAGGTCACGCCCATCCCGGGCGCGGACGGGCAGCCGGAGAAGCTGCTGTCGATCTCCCGCGACATCAGCGCGCTCCGGCGGGCCCAGGTCGAACTCAAAGAGCTGAACGACGCCCTGGAGCAGCGCGTCGTGGAGCGCACCCGGGCGGCCCGGTTCGCCGAGGCCCGGTTTCGCGGCATCTTCGACTCCACCTATCAGCTCATCAGCCTGGTCGCCCTTGACGGCACGCTCCTGGAGGTGAACCGGGCGGCCCTGGACGCGGCCGGGATCGACGCGGCCGGCGCGGTCGGCCTGGCGTTCTGGGCCACCCCCTGGTTCCGCCGCACGCCCGAGGCCATGGCCGCCCTGCAGGTCGCGCTGCCCGCCGCCGCGTCGGGCCAGTTCATCCGCACCGAGTTCAATCTGCTGCTGCCCGACGACCGCGTCAGGACCTACGACTTCTCGCTCAGCCCCGTGCGGAACGAGCAGGACGATGTCGTCTTCATCGTCGCCGAGGGGCGCGACATCACCCAGCTGCGCGCGACGGAGGAGCATTTGCGGCAGTCGCAGAAGATGGAGGCGGTGGGGCAGCTCACGGGCGGGCTTGCGCACGACTTCAACAACCTGCTGACCGGCGTCATGGGCAGCCTGGAGCTGCTGCAGACCCGCATGGCGCAGGGCCGGATGGGTGAGCTGGAGCGCTACATCGCCGCCGCCCAGGGCGCCTCAAAGCGAGCAGCGGCCCTCACGCATCGCCTGCTGGCGTTCTCGCGCCGCCAGACGCTCGACCCCAAGCCGACCGACGTCAACCGCCTGGTGGCCGACATGGAGGAGCTGATCCGCCGCACCATGGGTCCAGAGGTCGCAATTGAGGTGGTCGCGGCCGGCGGGCTGTGGGCCACCTTGGTCGATCCGAACCAGCTTGAGAACGCGCTCCTGAACCTGTGCATCAACGCGCGCGACGCCATGGCGCAGCCATCTGCCGAAGGGAGCACCCGCGAAGCAGGGGCAAGGCCCGGCGGCGGGCGGCTCACCATCGAGACGGCCAACTGCCGGCTCGATGAGCAGGCCGCACGCGAGCGCGACCTGCCGCCGGGCCAGTACGTCTCGCTCTCTGTCCGCGACAGCGGCGCCGGCATGACGCCGGACGTGATCGCCCGCGCCTTCGACCCGTTCTTCACCACGAAGCCCATCGGCATGGGCACGGGTCTGGGCCTGTCCATGATCTACGGCTTCGTGCGCCAATCCGGCGGGCAGGCGCACATCCACTCCCAGCCGGGCCAAGGTGCCACGGTGTGCCTCCATCTGCCCCGGCACCTCGGCGAGGCCGAGGCCGCGCAGGAGCCGGACGAGCGGGCCGAGCCTTCGCGCGCCGAAGCCGGCGAGACGGTTCTGGTGGTGGACGACGAGCCGACCGTGCGCATGCTCGTCACCGCGGTGCTGGAGGACCTGGGCTACACCGCCATCGAGGCGGCGAACGGCGCAGCCGGGCTGCGCGTGCTGCAATCCAACGCGCGCGTCGACCTGCTGGTCACCGACGTGGGGCTGCCCGGCGGCCTGAATGGGCGGCAGGTGGCCGATGCCGGACGGGCGGTGCGGCCGGATCTCAAGGTGCTGTTCATCACGGGCTACGCCGAGAATGCCGTGCTCGGCCATGGCCATCTCGACCCCGGGATGCATGTGCTGACCAAGCCGTTCGCGATGGAGGCGCTGGCCAGCCGGATCAAGGGCCTCATTGCCCGCCCGTAGGGGACAGGCGCCGCCTGATCAGGGTGCACCTCGCGGCCGCAGCAGGCTACTGGCCGTAGGTCTTGTAGCGTTCCAGCACCTCTGCCATCTGCTCCGCCCCGAGGACGGGTGGCGCGGCGACGGACCGGCACAGCAGATACAGCCGTGCCAGCTCCTCGACGGCGACCGCCAGCGCCAGGGCCTGCGCGAGGCCCTGCTCGCAGGCGACCACGCCGTGATGCGCCATCAGGCAGGCGCGGCGGCCATCCAGCGCCTGCCGCACGCCGTCCGACAGCGCCTGCGTGCCGAACAGGGCATAGGGCGCGCAGCGTATGTCCGCGCCGCCCGCGACGGCGATGCTGTAGTGGATCGCGGGGATGTCGAGGCCCAGGACGGCCATCGCCGTCGCGTGGGCCGAGTGCGTGTGCACCACCGCCGCCAGATCCGGGCGGTGGCGCAGCACGTCGCGGTGGATGCGCCACTCGCTCGATGGCCGCGTCGCGCCCTGGCTTGCGCCGTCCATGTCCATCCGCACCACCAGCCCCGGCGTCAGGACATCATAGGCGACGCCGGTCGGCGAGATCAGGAAGCCCTTGCCCAGGCGGACGCTGACGTTCCCGGAAGTGCCCCGGGTCAGGCCCATCCGGTCCATGGCCCGGCAGGTCTCGACGAGTTCGCAGCGCAGCGTGTCCTCGGTGGTCGTCATGACGGGGCTTCATAGCATCGACCACGTCCCGCGTCATCGCGAGGCGTGCCACGCCGCATCGGCGGCCCGCGATGGCCACCATCCGCGACGGCGCACCTCCCCGGCAGACAGGCACCGGTTTGCCTGGGCAACCGGATTGACCGGCGCCGCTCAAGGGCATTAGCTGTCCACGGTTCACATAGGACACCCTGGTGGCAAGCCCTGCCGGCCCGACCTCCAGCAGCCACGCGCACCCGGACGCCCCCCAGGCTTGCGCCGCCGCGCCTGAGGACAGGCCGCTGCCATCCTGCCGAGGAGCGGGCGGCGGCGCCGGTCGAACTGTAAGATAAGGAGCGAAGCCGATGTCCGATGCGGTCCGAGCGGTGCCAGCGGTGGAGCGGGACCCGGCCTTCGAGGGCGGGCCGGAGGAGGTGCTGGAGGTCGGGCGGCGCGACTACGTCGACCTGGCGCCGGCCCACCGTCCCCGCCGGCAGAGCCTGCGCGGCTTCGACCCGATCTACACCGACATCGTGGACTACATCGTCCGCTGCACGCACCGCATCTGGGACGAGCGCGACATCGGGCTGATCTACACGCACTACACGCACAATGCCGACGTCTACTACAACCTGCGTTCCGTCCACAGCCGGGAGGACATCGTCCTCGACACGATCCAGCGGCTGGTCGCGTATCCGGAACGCCGGGGCATGGCGACGCAGGTGATCTGGCGCGGCAACGACGTGGACGGGTTCTACACCAGCCACCTCGTCACCGGCTCGGGGCGGCACACGCAGACGGGGCCTCTCGGCAAGCCGACGGGCCGCCGCTTCACGTCGCGCGGCGCCGCCGACTGCATGATCTTCGAGAACCGGATCTACCGGGAGTGGATCGTCGCCGACGGCATGGCCATGGCGCGCCAGCTTGGCCTTAATCCTCATGCCATGGCGGAGGCGCAGGCACGGGAGATGCTGGCCTCCGGGCAGGCGCCGACCGACATCGGGGAGAACCGCCGCATGCTCGGCCAGCTGCCCCCGGAGGCGGAGCCGGACCTGTCGCTCGCCCATACCGAGACCGAGGCATGGTGCCTGCGCTGGCTGCACGAGGTCTGGAACAGGCGGATGCTCGGCACGATCCGCACGGCGTACGCCAGCAACGTGCAGTGGCATGGCCCGCTCATGAAGGAGCTTTACGGCCCGGCGGCCGTGCTGCACCAGACGCTCGCGCTGCTCGGCACGATCCCGGACGGCGCCTACATGCCCCAGCACATATGCTCCAACCCGTCCGAGGAGGGCGGGGAGAAGCTGGCCATACGCTGGGTGATGGAGGGCCACCACCTCGGGCACGGCCCGCTGCTCGGCGCGCCGACCGGGGCGCGGCTGTTCCTGCTCGGCATCACCCACCTGCGCGTCGTCGACCGCAAGGTCGTGGACGAGTGGACCGTCTACGACGAGATGGCGCTGCTCACCCAGGTCAAGCTGCACGAACTCGCCGCGGCATAGCCTGATCGTCCCCGAGGCCATGCCGGAGAACCCCGATGACTGCTGTCCCGCAAGCTGCCGGGCGCGGCGCGCCTGATTGGCCGCTCGACATCTTCAACACCCTCCGGCAGGCCGGGGTGACGCAGGCGTCGTATGTGCCCGATGCCGGGCACGCCCGGCTCATCCAGCTCATGCATGGGGACGACGGCGTGCGCACCGTCGTCCTCACGACCGAGGAGGAGGGGATCGCGCTGGCCGCCGGCGCCTGGCTCGGGGGCGCGCGTGCGGTGCTGCTGATGCAGTCGAGCGGGGTCGGCAACTGCGTCAACATGCTGTCGCTGATGGGCGCCTGCCGGTTCCCGTGGCTCGCCCTCGTGACGATGCGCGGCGAGTGGGCGGAGTTCAACCCGTGGCAGGTCCCGATGGGCCAGGCGACCCCGGCCGTGCTGGGCGCGATGGGCGTCACCGTCCTGCGCCTGGACCGGCCGGAGGAGGCGGGCGAGGTCGTGTCCGCCGCGGCGGCGCTCGCCTATGACAGCGACCAGCAGGTGGCCGTGCTGGTGTCGCAGAGGATGCTGGGCCGCAAGCAGTGGCTGGGGAGCAAGTGATGCCGGCCTCGTTCGGGACCCTGGACCGCCGGGCCGCGGTCAGGACGCTGCTGGCCGGCCGCAGGGACCTGCTGGTCATCACCGGGCTGGGGTCGCCGTCCTACGACGTGTTCGACGCGGGCGACCATGACGGCAACTTCTATCTCTGGGGCGCGATGGGGGGCGCGGCGATGGCCGGGCTGGGCCTGGCGCTGGCGCAGCCGGCGCGGCCGGTCGTCGTGATCACCGGGGATGGCGAGCAGCTGATGGGCGCCGGCGCGCTGATGACCATCGCGGTGGCCAGGCCGGGCAACCTCACCATCGTCGTGCTGGACAACGGGTACTTCGGCGAGACCGGGATGCAGGTCAGCCACTCCGGCCTGGGCGTGCGGCTGAACCAGGTCGCCGCCGGGTGCGGCATCCCCACGGTGGAGGAGATCGTGGACGAGGCCGGGCTGCGCGCCTGCCAGCCGTGGCTGGGCGCGGTGTCCGGCGGCCCCCGCGTGGCGGTGGTGCGGATCGGGGCGGGGCAGGTGGACCGGGCGCTGCCGCCGCGCGACGGCGTGTTCCTCAAGACCAGGTTCCGGCGGCATCTCGGCCTGCCCGTCACCTGAAGCCGATGGCGGCCGCTTCACAAACCCCGGTGGCGTCTGTAGTACTCCGGCGTCGCGCGCCGGCTGGTTGAGGCGATCTGGGAGACGTGGCCGATGACGCGCAACGCCGATGACCCGCGCTCGTTGCGGCGGCTGGAAGACGGGCGGTTCCTGCGCGGCGCCGGGCAGTACGTGGACGACGTGCCGGCGGCCGGTCACCTCCATGCGCTGGTGCTGCGGTCCCCCCATGCCCATGCGGCGATCATCGGCATCGAGACCGGGGCCGCCGCCGCCATGCCGGGCGTCCGGGGCGTGTTCACCGCGGCCGACCTGCTGGCGGACGGCATCCGTCCGATCCCCTGCGCCATGGCGCTGCCGCCGAAGGCCGGGCTGGTCGTGCCGCCGCGCTATGCCCTCGCCTCCGGTCATGTGCGCCATGTCGGGGACCCCGTCGCCCTGGTGGTGGCGGACAGCGCCGCGGCCGCCCGCGACGCGCTGGAGCAGGTCGCCGTGGAGTATGACGCCCTGCCGGCGGTC
>CAHJXG010000059.1 GCA_903644035.1 Rhodospirillales bacterium | reverse complement strand
ACCGCGAGGCTTGCCTCCAGGTCGGACGCCGTCTTGGACGGCAGGCCGAGCGCCGCCAGCACGGCGTGCAACGTCTCCGGCGCCACGTCGTGCCACTCGCCGTGCACATCTTTCCAGCGCGGCGCGACGCCGGCGTGCTCGGCAAGGCGAAGCAATGCGTCCTCTGTCATCCCGACGTGACCTGCACGACGATGCTGCCAGGCTGCATCGCGGCAAGCCCGGTGCCGGGCGGATCGGCGAACACCACGCCGCCCGCGGCCCCGTCGGACGAGACGGTGTCATGTCCAAGGTTCAAGGTGATCGCCAGGCGCCGGCCGGTCCCCAGCCGCCACTCGGCCTGCACCGCCCCGGGCGCCAGCACCTCGACGTTCAGGCTGCGGCAGCCCGGAATGCCCGGCACGACATGCTTGTGCCGCAGCGCCAGCAGGTCCTGCATGAAGGTGAACATCGCGGGATCGGCCTGGTCCGCCACCGAAGCATCGAAGGTCGAGGCCGCGTTGGGGTCCGGGATCGCCTTGCGGCGCGCCTCGTCCTGGAACGCCGCGAAATGCTTGAACTCGGCGCGCCGTCCTTCCCGCACCAGCTGGGCAAGGTCGTCGTTGTGGCTGGTGAAGAACAGGAACGGGTGGCGGGCGGCATACTCCTCGCCCAGGAACAGCATCGGCACGAACGGAGACAGCAGCAGCAGCGCCATGGCCGAGCGCAGCGCCTGCGGGTCGGCCAGGGTCGTCAGCCGGTCGCCCATCGCGCGGTTGCCGATCTGGTCATGGTTCTGCAGGCACACGACGAACGCCGTCGTCGGCAGGTGCCCGCTCGGCTCGCCGCGCGGCCGGCCGAGATGCGGGGAGACCTGGCCCTGGTAGGCGAAGCCGTTGGCCAGGCAATCCGCGAGCAGCGACGTCGCGTCCTGGAAGTCCTCGTAATAGCCCTCGCTCTCCCCGGTCAGCAGGACGTGCATGCAGTGGTGGAAATCATCCGCCCACTGCGCGTCGAAGCCCTCCGCCGAAGGGCCGCTGCGCAGCAGCGCGGCGCGGTTGTTCTCGTGTTCCAGCACCAGATGGACGTGTCGGCCCGGTTCAACGGTGGCCCGGATCGTGTGGGCGAGGTCGCGGAGGAAACTCTCCTCGGAGATGGCGTGCACCGCGTCGAAGCGCAGCCCGTCGAAGCGGTACTCCATGAGCCAGTACAGCGCGTTCTGCGTGAAGTAGTCGCACACCTCTGGCCGCCGGAAGTCGATGGCCGCACCCCAGGGCGTGCTGATGTCCTCGCGGAAGAACGGCTTCGCGTAGGCATGCAGGTAGGCGCCGTCAGGGCCGAAGTGGTTATAGACGACGTCGAGCGTGACCATCAGCCCGAGGCCGTGCGCGTCGTCGACCAGCGCCTTCAGCTCGGATGGCGTGCCATAGGCGGTGTCCGGCGCGAACGGAAGCACGCCGTCATAGCCCCAGTTGCGGCCACCCGGGAAATCGGCAACCGGCATGATCTCGATGGCGGTGACGCCAAGCCGGCGCAGCTCCGGCAGGCGCTGACGGATGCCGGAGAAGCCGCCCATGACGCCGGCATGGGTCTCGTAGACCACCGCCTCGTGCCAGGGCCGGCCCTGCCAGCCGTCGTTGCGCCAGTCGTACTCCTGGGGATCGACGACGACGCTGGGATCGTGCACGTCGGGCGCCTGCAACCGGGACGCCGGGTCCGGGACCGCCAAGCCGTCCGGCAGGCGATACCGGTAACGCGTGCCCGGCGGGGCAGCCAGCGTCGCCTCATGCCACCCGCCCTCCAGGGCCTGCATCGGCTGCAAGTCCTGTCCCTCGATGTCCAGCGACACCGTGTCGCTGGAGGGCGCCCACAGCCGGAAGCGGGTCTGGCCGTCCGGCAACAGCGTCGCGCCGAACGGGAGGGTGTGGGTGTGGTGCATGGGTCAGGCCTGCAAGATGAGCGTCGCCAAGGGCGGCAGTGTCAGGGAGAGCGAGGTCGTGAAGCCGTGCGACGCCACGGTCTCAGCCTGCAACGCACCACCGTTGCCGACGTTCGATCCGCCGTAGTCGGATGCGTCGGTATTCAACACTTCCCGCCACGCGCCGCCATGCGGCACGCCGACACGGTAGTCGTAGCGCGGCACCGGGGTGAAGTTGCAGACGACCAGCGCCGCGGGGCCGCCATCGGTCGGCACCCGCAGGTAGGCGAACACCGAGTTGACGCGGTCGCCCACCACCACCCACTGGAAGCCGCTGGGATCGCAGTCGCCCTGGTGCAGCGCGGGAATGCGGCGATAGGCCCCGTTCAGGTCGCGCAGCAGCGCCTGCATCCCGGCGTGCGGCGCGTGGTCCAGCAGGTCCCAGTCCAGCCCGGTGTCGTGGTTCCACTCCCGGTCCTGGGCGAATTCGCAGCCCATGAACAGCAGCTTCTTGCCAGGGTAGGTCCACATGAAGGCGAAGTAGGCGCGCAGGGTGGCGAACTTCTGCCACGTGTCGCCCGGCATCTTCCGGATGAGCGAGCCTTTGCCGTAGACGACCTCGTCGTGCGACAGCGGCAGGGTGAAGCGCTCGGAAAAGGCGTAGATCAGGCCGAAGGTGATCTCGTCGTGATGGTAGCGCCGGTTGACCGGGTCTTCCTGCATGTAGTGCAGGGTGTCGTGCATCCAGCCCATGTTCCACTTGAAGTCGAATCCGAGGCCGCCCTCATCGGCTGGCCGGGTGACGCCGGGCCAGGCGGTGCTCTCCTCGGCGATCAGCAGCGCGCCGGGGCAGCGCTCGGTGACGGCGCGGCTGAGTTCCTGCAGGAACGCCACCGACTCCAGGTTCTCCCGCCCGCCATACTGGTTCGGCACCCACTCGCCGGGGTTGCGGCTGTAGTCGCGATACAGCATGGAGGCCACGGCATCCACCCGCAGCCCGTCCGCATGGTAGTGCTCCAGCCAGAACAGCGCGCTGGCGATCAGGAAGCCGCGGACCTCGTTGCGGCCGAGGTTGAAGATGTAGGTGTTCCAATCCTGGTGGAAGCCCTCGCGCGGGTCGCCATGCTCATAGAGCGGCGTGCCGTCGAAGCGGGCCAGGCCATGCGCGTCGGTCGGGAAGTGCGCCGGCACCCAGTCCAGGATGACGCCGATGCCCATCAGGTGGCAGCGGTCCACGAAGCTCGCGAACGCCTCGGGTGGGCCGAGGCGGGAGCTGGGCGCGAACTGCCCGAGCGGCTGATAGCCCCAGGAACCGCCGAACGGGTGCTCCATGATCGGCAGCAGCTCGATATGGGTGAAGCCCATGCCGGCGCAGTACGGCGCGAGCCGGTCGGCCAGCGCCGCCCACCCGGCGCCGCCCTCGAGCGATGCCGGCAGCCAGGATGCGGCGTGGACCTCGTAGGTCGAGATCGGCGCGGAGGCCGACTGCGCCGCCGCCCGGCGCTGCATCCAGGCCGCGTCGGTCCAGCGCCATCCCGCGTCGGAGGCGACGATCGAGCCGGTGCGCGGCGGCAACTCGGCCGCCCAGGCGACCGGGTCGGCCTTCTGCGGCAACATCTCGCCGCCCGGTCCAAGCAGCTCGTACTTGTAGATCGCCCCGACCGCGATGCCCGGGATGAACAGGTCCCAGACGCCGGCGCCGACGTGCCGGCGCATCGGGTGGCGGCGGCCATCCCAGAAGTTGAAGTCGCCCACGACCGAGACGCGGCTGGCGTTCGGCGCCCAGACCGCGAAGCGCACGCCGGCGACGCCGTCCATCTCCGCCGGGTGCGCGCCGAGGACATGGCCGAGGTCGCGATGCCGCCCCTCGGCCAGCAGGTGCAGATCGAGCGGGCCGAGCGTCGGGGGGAAGGCGTAGGCGTCCGCCGTCTTGTACGGGCCGAGCGGCGTGTCAAAGCGTAGCTCGTAAGGCACGCGTGCCGGGATGGCGCCGGCCCAGAACCCGTCGGGGTGCAGGCGCTGCATCGTGCCGAGGACCTGGCCGCCGGCGCGGTCGATCACCGAGGCGCCGCTGGCGCCCGGCAGGAAGGCCCGGATGCTGCAACCCTCGGCGGTGTCATGCGGGCCGAGCACCGCGAAGGGGTCGCCATGGCGGCCCTGGACGATGGCCTCGATCGCCCCCGTGTCCGGCATGGTCATGCCGCCGCCTCCAACGAGAGCAGCCGCTCGGCGATGCGGTAGAGGCCGCCCAAGGGGATGCCGATCCAGGTCGGGCGGTTCGCGGCCTCGTACTTGATCTCGTAGGCGGCTTTCTCGAGCAGGAACAGGTCGAGCAGCGCCGGTTCCGCCGCGGGCGGCACCCAGCCCGGCTCGGCCGCCGAGAGCACGGCGCCGTAGGCTTCCAGGAACGACGCGGAGGCCCGCTCCCGGAACTGCTGCAGGATGGTCTGGCGCCGCTCCGTCGCCGGCTCCGACGCGGCCACCCG
>CAHJXG010000058.1 GCA_903644035.1 Rhodospirillales bacterium | reverse complement strand
GTCCGGCCCGCGGCCGCCGGCGGACCTGTCGGCCCTCGCAGGGGCGCTCGCGGAGGCGGAGGGCGCCAGGCCTGACGATGGCGGAGGCCGACAGGTCTGGGATCTGGAGCGGCGGCTCCGGCAGCGCGAGCAGGACCTCACGGCGGCGCTGGATCGGGTCGCCCGGCTGGAGGTGGCCCTGCAAACGCCGGCACGGCAGATCGAAGAGCAGTAGGGCGTCGCAACACGAGCGGTCAGGCAGGATCCGAGGACACGCGCGGCGCTTGGAAGCGAGGAGGACCAAGCTTGGCAACTCGAGGCTCCGCTTGGGCGTGTCCAAGCAAATGCACCGTGTTTGGTCCCGGGATTAGGTGACGCGGGTCGATTTTGAACATTTCGGGCGTTGTCGTCCAGGCGTGGCGGACGGCTTCGAAGGGGGGCTTCCACCGAATAGCTTTGAGGTGCTCGGCGAAATTGTATGCCGACACGAAAGCAAGAACGTGGGGCTTGAGGCTTTCGAGGTTGGGATAGTAGAACGCCTTGATGGTCGCTTTCTTGACCGTCCGGTTCATGCGTTCGGCCTGGCCGTTGGTTCATGGATGGTAAGGCTTGGTAAGCTTGTTCTCGATGCCGTTCTCGGCACAGAAACGGTCGAAGATGTGAGCACCAAAGTATCATCGGGTAGATCCATCCCGGTTCTTTGGCAGGTCGGCGAAGGCCATTCCGTTATCGATTAGGACCGTATGGATGTCATACGGGAACACTTCGACGACACCGCGGAGGAAGTCGGCCCCGTTCATCTTGCCGGCGTCGTTGCGGAACTCGACGTAGGTGAACCCGGCGCAAACCAAGCGGTTTCGCCTTGGATACGCAGTCGATGGCCAGGACCATGTTGAGCTTGCCTTCTGCCAGGCGAAGCTCGCTGATATCGGTATGGACGTATCGGATTGGGGTTGCGGTCAACTTGCCCTGTTTAGAGGCCTGATCCGGGCTCTCGGGCAGCCTGGAGATACCGTGGCGCTCAAGGCAGCGGTGGAGACTGGAGCGGGTGAGCTTTGGGATGCTGTCACGCAGGCAGCCCAGCGGCAAACGCTTCGCGTTTCCGCGGGCACGTCGTAGAGCGGCAGGAAGATCCTGCGGCGGAACTCGACCACCATGGCTTCCTCGACCGGCGTCAGCACGGTGTTGTGGGGAGAACTCGGCCTCATGGGTGCGTCATCGGTCGTGGTCCTGGCGCGCCACTTGGTCACAGTGGTGCGGCTGAGCCCGAAGCGCTGGGCCAAGCTGCTGGTCTTTTCTTTCGACGCTTGGAGCTCGGCTCGAACTCGCGGCGTTGTCCGGGCTGAACCGTGAGGACTGCCTGCTATAGCGCTTCCTCTGCCTCGCGTCAGGGTAGCGTCCCGACTCCCCGGGACCAAGGACCTAGCGGATACACCATTGACGCTGAGATATTTACATAAGTTTTGCAACTTAAGATTGTGTATAGCCTAGAAAACGTGTATTCGATCAGAGAACAATATTCATCCAGCCCACCATGGCTCTCAGCAGCGGTGCAGACCCCGTAGTGACGGGGGTATGCTAAGTAGTTCGGAGTACATGATGTCACCTGCACCGCTGCCGTCGACCGAGGCCGACCGTTTGGCCGCGCTCCACTCGTACGAAGTATTGGACACGGCGAGCGAGGAAGCGTTTGATGGCCTCGTGGCACTCGCTGCACGCCTGACCGACAGCCCCATCGCCCTCGTTTCGTTGATCGATGCCGACCGCCAATGGTTCAAGGCGCGGCACGGATTGGACGCCATGGAGACCCCTCGCGACGACGCCTTCTGCGCTCACGCAATCCTGGATCCGGATCACCCGCTGATCGTTGAGGATGCGACGGCGGACCCGCGCTTTCAGGCCAACCCCCTGGTGACTGGGGCACCGGATATCCGCGCCTACCTCGGGATGCCATTGGTGAACCCGGAGGGGCACGCTCTCGGCAGCCTTTGTGTGATCGACCGCGTATCGAGGTCATACGATCCTGCGACGGTCGAGACCATGCAAACGCTGGCCCGGGCAGTCTCGGTGAACCTCGAACTCCGCCGTACGCTGCTTCGCACCCGAAAGGCGGCTCTCACCGACTCGCTGACCGGCTTGCCGAACCGGCGTGCAGTGATGGACGTGCTCACGACAGTGGCTGCGACGGCCAATCCTGTTGCCGTCATTGCGGTGGACCTCGACCACTTCAAGGAAGTGAACGATGGAGAGGGACATGCCGCCGGGGACGCCCTACTGCAAGCTGCCGCTGATCGCCTGCGGAAAACAGTGCGGCCGGCTGACTTGGTCGGGCGCATGGGTGGCGACGAGTTCGTGGTCCTGCTCGCCGGCGTGACGGATCGGGAGGTTGTCGCCAGGGTTGCCCAACGCGTCAGCGCGGCCCTGCACCACCCCGTGGAGCATGGCGACAGGCTGCTTCGGCTTGGTGCCACTCTCGGCGTCGCGATCGTGCCCGACGATGTCGCGGATGCTGAAATGGCGCTGCGTGTCGCTGACGAGGCATTGGTCCGTGCCAAACAGACCGGACGCGGCGGTATCGCCTGTGCCACCCAGGAAGACGCAACACAGCTGCGGCGCGCTGCTGCCATTGTGCGCGCCTTCGACACGGACGTCGCGGCAAGCAACTCTCTTCAGGGTGCCATGGTGCATCTGCAGCCTATCATCGCGCTCGGGCGCGTGCCGGAGGCCGCACGGAAGATCATCGCCCTCGAGGCGTTGGCACGCTGGAGCCATCCCGCGGTTGGTGCAATTCCACCTGGAGACTTGTTCGCGATGGTCGGCCCGGTGCGGGCGGCCCAACTTGGGCGAGTGGTACGCGAACAGGCGCTTGCAACGTTTGCGGCACTCCGAAAGAGGGGCTTGGCCGACGCTCGCGTCGCGCTGAACCTTTCAGCCAGCGAGGTATGCCGTGCCGACATCGCGCTGAGCATTGCGGAGCAGGTTGAGCGAGCCGGGCTGTCGCTGCACTGCGTGGAGGTGGAGATCACCGAGGAAGTGCTGCTCGACCGGGTCAGCAACCGCACGCTGGACCAACTCGCCGCATTGCGCGGGCGCGGGGCGCGGCTGGTATTGGACGACTTCGGGACCGGGAATTCCGGCCTGGCGCAACTGTTGCGCCTGCCGCTCGACGGAGTGAAGCTTGACAAGCAGTTCATCCAGCGGCTGGGCGTGGACACGCGAGCACATGAGATCGTGCGCGCGACCGTTTCACTCGCACATGGCCTAGGGTTGCAGGTCGTCGCCGAGGGCATCGAGACCGAGCAGCAGGCAGCGATGCTGCAAGCGCTGAACTGTGACGCCGTCCAAGGCTTTCTATACGCGCGACCCATGCCACCGAACGTGCTGAAGGGTTGGCTGCATGAACGGACGCTGCATAACAATCCCAGGGTGACCGTGTTGCAGCCGAGGACTACGAAAAAGGCGAATTGACAGAGTTGGCCTTCGTGGTCGAGCATCTCGCCGCCATGGACCAGTAACACGAAATAGAAGGGAGTGGCAGCATTTCGGCTCGTTTACCTTTTCTATACTCTGGGTTACCGTCCATTCACGTCCGTTCAGCTTTTCTGGCCTACCGGGGGTCGAACTGATAATCCATTAGGAGGGCAAAGGCGTCGAGCGTCGAAGTGTCGGCCTTGATCCGCAGCAGGCGCAGCGTGTTCACAGCTTCGACCACGTCGAAAAACCTGAATATAGGTTCGTAATGCGGCCGGTCGTCCGCGATGTCGTGCACGAGCACCTGCGGAGCTTGCCCGACCGGGACATAGTCCTTGCAGGCAAGCACGACACTGAGGCAGCAGCCGACCCGGAAGCGGCCGTCCACGTAGACAAGGTCCGGGACGTAGCCTCGTTTGGACACCTCCTGCCATCCGGCCTGGATATAATTCGGCCAAAGAACCTTGTCCTGCGTCCCACTCGCATAGTCCCGCAGATAGCCCAAAGGTGCGACCGGGCCGACATCCCCGTGCACGAGGCCGAGCCTGCCGTCATCGATGGCCCCGGCGATTTCCGGGTGGCCGCGCAGGGCATCGATCCAGGCCGGGTCGGACTCGACGGCAACCATCGTGCTGACCCTAAGCCTGATCGCCATCAGGGTTGATCCGCCCGTTCCAAATTCGAGATAGCGGCGACTTGTGCCAAGAGCGCTAGCGAACAGAGCCGGTTCCTGGCCGAAGAGATGAGGTTTCGGAATGTATATTTGAGAGGTGCCTGACATGATGTTCGATCCTTGCTGACATCGTGTTCAACTCGGCACAAGCGAGGCGACACACCGTTGTTTTCGTTGTCGTTACAGGCATTCTATCCAAGCTGCGTTCAATTCGAAACGCATGGTTCCGTCCCTTGCCAGTCGGCGTTCGTGGTTAAGGAAGCAGGACTACATTTTTCAAACTGGACGCGGTTCAAATTGGAGCGGTTACTCAGCCTGGGCTCTCAGCTTTTGGATCCGCGCGCCCGTCGTGCCCGGCCCTGTGTCACTGGGGGCTCGACCGGCAGGTCCGGCTTCTCAACCTCCTCCAGCAGGTTCGTCTGTTCCGGAGCCGTGCTCCCGGGTTTCCGGCCAAGGCCAATCTGCTTCGCAAGGCTTGAGCGGTGGCTGGCGTAGTTCGGCGCCACCATGGGGTAGTCAGCCGGCAGTCCCCACTTCTCTCGGTATTGCCAAGGGGTCATCCCGTATCTGGTTTGCAGGTGCCGCTTGAGCATCTTCAGCTTCTTTCCATCTTCCAGGCAGACGATGTGGTCTGGGAACACCGATCTGCGGATCGGCACAGCCGGCGTCAGTGGCGCCGGTGCAGGTGCGGGTTCAGTCGTGCCGGCCGCAGCCAACGAGCGATGAACGGACTGGATCAGCTCCGGCAGCGCTGCGACCGTGACCTGGTTGTTACCGACATGGGCAGAGATGATCTTCGCCGTCAGCCTCAGAACGTCCGTGTCCAATTCGCCTGCCATACTGGTCCTTCCCGTTGCGCAGCACCCTGTCACACGCGACCGCGCCGTTCCAACGAGACTGTTCCGCGCCGTGTGTGCCGAAGGCTGATCAGCACGTGATCATCCGGTGTATCCCGTACTCAGAACGGCTCAGTCTGGCCGGGAGCAGCCGGTCCGCAGTCGGGAGCACGATGGACAGATGCGGACGTTGACATGGACTGGTGTTTGGCAGCAATCGACACAATGCGGTCACTCAGCGGCTCCGCGCAGCTCCCCGGAACCGGACGCTTGTTCATGTTCGTGCTCGGGCTGCGCGAACGAGCCCAAACCGCGCACTCCGGACGGCGTGACCATAGGTATCCACAGTTCGGCAGTTGATCGCCACGATCATCTGACTAGCGGTCTCTCTTTGCTCGTGTCGAACACAACCGACGACCTGCCGTCACAACGCCAGCAGCCTCAGCACCGATGCAGTGCCCTTGCATTCTCATCGCAAATCGCGCGTGATCGGCTGATGGGCAACGCACCGGGCAGAGCTGCAGCCAAGCAGCCAGATAATGCTGCAGCCGATCGCGATCAGAGATCAAGGCCGCCGATGAGTTGAGGCAGGAGATGGAGGCGCTGGCGCTCAAAGCACGCGATCTCATCCTGGCACAGCCGCCGATCCGGTTCTTAGGCTACGTGCTGTCGCAGTTCCATGTGGCCCTGCTGCATGTAAGTACCGACGCGGCGGAAAATGTGCATCACCAGAAGGAGGTCGTGAAGACCTACCAACTCGTGCTCGAATATATGCACGCCGTCTGGAGCTGTCACGCAGACCTGCCTGGCGAGGCGCAGGCGGTCGACGAAGGCAAAGCCGGCGAACTCATGGAGGTATTCGCCGCGCTCGATATCAAGACCATGCTGTATTGCACGGTGAGCGCCGCCGCCCAGATCGACGACGGTGCGGGCGGGCATTCGGTCGATACCGAGTTCCAAGCAAAGTCATCATGGAGCCTGATCCGTGGCCATCGCTACCAAGTGCTTGAGGAGGAGTTTTTTCGCTTCGCCCTTGAGCCACACAGCAATGCGTTGAAGAGCGCTTACGGCGTCGACCATGAAGAGATCGCGGCGGGCATCCAGCGAATCGCCGACGCATTCCGTGCCGGCGTCAGCAGAGCCGCAGAGGGGCTAAATGCGGCGATGGAACGAGCTTACGGGATGGCGAAGGCGAGTGGCAAATACATTGAGACAGTAATGACCCGCCTACGGGCCGAGGAACCGGAATACGCCGAAGAAATCGGCCATAAGATCCAAGATATGCTGTTCGGTGGCGTGTGCAATCTCAGCCGTCACTCGGGATTGCCGGCCGCCCTGCTCGACGATCTCTCCTACGCACCCGGCGAGAACACGCAGTTTTTCGCCGCCGGCGAGTTTGCAGGCACGCCTATGCGGGCACTGCCAGCGCGGAGCAAACCAGGGATCAAGTTCGGTGGTTCCGTCTACGCGACTGACGGCCAGTTTGTCCGAGATTCCGCCTATCGCGCGATCCAGTGGGGATTATGGAAGCGGCTGCCGTATCGCGACGAGTGGATCAGCCGGCAGGGTCGTCGCGTCGAAGAAGCCTACCCGAAGATATTCTCGCACCAACTGCGACGGGCTAGGCCGTACGAGAGCGTCTACCACAAGGACGTGACCACGGGCGAGTGGGTCGAGTGCGACCTGCTGCTGCTGGTCGATGACGTTCTGCTGGTCATCGAAGGCAAGGCCGGGGTGATGCCGATGCAGTCCCCTGCAACGAATTTTGCGAGTCACGAGCGGACGATCAACGAACTCATCGGCAAGGCGTACAAGCAATGCGCACGCTTCATCGAGTACTTGGCGAGCGCGCCGGAGGTGCCGCTGTTCTGGTTACAGAACGGCTCCCACGTCGAGACAGCGCGGATCAGACGTGATCGCTTCCGGCTGGTTCTGCCGATCGGCCTGACGATCGAGGCCTTCACTCCTTTCTCGGCGATGGCCAAGGAACTGCCGGGCATCGTTCCGATCCTCGGCGCGCATCCTTTCATCTCCATGTCAGTCGATGATTTGTTTGTTCTTAACCGATTCCTGCCCACGACTGGGCAACTGATCCACTATCTTACCGTCCGCCAGCAGGTCGCTAGTATGCCGAAGGCTCTGCTGTTCGACGAAATCAACCATCTTGGCGCGTACATCTCCCGCAACAGGTTCGACATCGACCTTCGCGAACAATTGAAGGAGACCGACCTGATATACTGGGACGCGTTCAGCAACACCGTGGACCACCATTTCGAGGGCGAGCATTGGGCCGAGCGGCCGGTGCCTGCGCAATCTATGCCTGCCGCCCTGATCCGCCTGCTTGAGGCTCTCGACCGGCATCGGCCCGCCGGCTGGCTACGGATCGATGCCCTGCTCCGCGACTACGACCAAACGGGCCGGGAGAATGTTGCAGCCTTCCTTGAGCAACTTGAACCAACCCTGCGCGAGCACCCGAAGCGCCGGTTCCTCATCGCCAACGATACGTCCTTAGAGGCTTGGCTTTGCCGCGCAGGCGCGGAACCCAGCGCCGCCGAAATCCAATTCCAGGCGCAGGCCGCCTGTGCCGTCGCGAAAGCCAGCATGACGGAGGTTCTGGTGCTAAGTTACAGACGGCTTGGTGAGATCGGCGGCATCCAGCACCAGACCGTAAAGGCGGCCTCAATCCTGCAGCTCGATTATCCTGCGGTCCAGGCAGAGGCGGCTCGTCAGCAGCAAAAGCTGATGACGCCCAAGCAGGCCCTTGAGATAAGTAAGAGCAAACAGCGGTCAGCCAGGCGTAAGTAGTTAACGGAACGGGCACGTTTGTAAGCAGCGATGATCGGCAGATTTCGCAAGTCGAGTTCAGCTTCGATCAGGAGCGGACAACTGCCGCGAAACGCTGGCAGCGTTCGTTCGAGAACGAGAGTCTGTGGTCTCCGGTGCGCAGTGGGGATGGCGGCTAACGACATACTGTTCCCGGAAGCTGCCAGTCCGCATCCCACCACGACCGGGCGCACAGGACACGTCGGTTTGGGGCCGCGGCATCTGCCCTCTCGTGCTAGGCTTTGGACATGGACGCCCTCCCAACTGCCCTTGCGGCATCAGACGATGCCCTCCCCGCCCTGTGCCGACGCTTCCACGTCCGCCAGCTCGACCTGTTCGGCTCGGCCGCGGACGGGCGCTTCGACCCGGCGCGCAGCGACCTCGACTTCCTGGTCGCCTTCGAGGAGCTGCCGGGCGCCGCCTATGCGGATGCCTACTTCGGCCTGCATGAGGGCCTGGTCGCCCTGTTCGGGCGCGCGGTGGACTTGGTGACTGAGCCCGCCCTGGAGAACCCTTACCTGCGCCGCCGGATTGAGGCGCAGCGGCAGCGGCTGTTCCCGCCGGCATGACGGACAACCGTGCGGCCAAATACCTGTGGGATGCCCGGCGCGCGGCCGAGCGCATCGCGCGCTTCACCTCGGGACGCACCTGCGACGACTACCTGGGCGACGAGATGCTGCGCTCTGCGGTGGAACGCCAATTCGAGATCATTGGCGAGGCGTTCACCGGGCTACGCCGTGTTGATTCCAGCCTAGCTGCCACCATCCCCGACCTGCCCCGGATCGTCGCGTTCCGCAACGTGCTGATCCACGGTTATGCCACCGTGGACAGCCGGCTGGTGTGGGGGATCGTCGAAGGCAAGCTGGCAGGGTTGCTAGCACTGCTCACGCGCATGTTGAGCGATGAAGCATGACAGCGGCCTTTGTCGCTTGCGTCTGGGTCAGCAGAGATCGCACGGGCTGATTGCGGCTTGGGAATGAGCGCCAACAGCGTCCCATCGTTTTGAACGCCCTCACACTTTCGGAACGTCGATCCCGAGCTGCTGGCGCAAGTTGTGGCGGCCAGGCGGAGTGACCTGTATGGCGCGGGAGCCGGGTGTTCGCGTCAGCCATCCAAGGTCACAGCAGCGCCGCAGCACCCGGGAACCAAGTGGCCCCGCCAAGTGGTGGCGGCGTTCCGTCCAGTCCAGGCAAAGGCACGCAATCCCCTGCCGCCCCGGCCTGAGTGTGGCCACGTCGATCCCCAGCACGGCCGCGAACCACGTCACCCCGGCAGCGGTCATGTCCAGGCGCTTTCCCCCGGCCGGGGTGAGCAGCCCATGGCCTTCCAACGCAGCTGCGACCGCAACGCCCAGCTCGCCGGCGAGGTGGTCGTAGCAGGTGCGGGCATGTCGGAGCGCACGGGCCTGCGGCCCGCGCGTCACCCGGGACGGAGACGGCTGCCCGATGAGGCACGCCAAGCTCTCAAGAACATTGGCCACCCCCGGCCCGGCCAGCCGGTAGTAGCGATGGCGCCCCTCACGCTCGACGGTCAGCAAGCCGCCATCGGTCAGCTTGGCCAGGTGCGCGCTTGCAGCCGGAGGCGAAAGCCCGGCAGCGGCGGCCAGCTCACCGGCAGGCAAGGCGCGGCCGTCCACCAGGGCCGCCAGCATGGCCGCGCGGGCGGTATCGCCGATCAGCGCGGCCACAGTCGCAATGTTGGGTTCGTCGCGCATGGTTCAGCTTTGCCTGAAACGTCCGCTGCTATCCATCGGTTACGATCTGATTTCCTGATTGCAAGGAGGCCACCGACCATGCCGAACGTCGAACGTCGCTTGTCCGAGATGGGCACCGTGCTGCCCAAGCCCTGGGTCCTGCCACCCGACATCACGATCCCGGTCAGCCTGGTGCGGGCACGGGGCAAGCGGGTCCTGGTGTCGGGGCATGTACCACTCGATCCCGAAGGCGCCGTGGCCGGGCCGTTCGGGCGCGTGGGCGCCGAGGTCTCGGCCGAGCAAGGCCAGCAGGTGGCTCAGGCGGTGCTGCTGGCCATCCTGGCCAGCCTCAAGCACGAGCTAGGTGACCTGGACCGGATCGGCGCATGGCTGCGGGTCTATGGTATGGTCTGCGCCGCACCGGGCTTCACGGCCTTCCCGATGTTGATGAACGGGGCGTCATCAGTGATTGCCGAGGCGTTCGGGCCGGAGGTCGGCAACCACGCCCGCGTTGCCGTCGGCGTTGCCGCCCTGCCGTTCAACGTGCCCGTTGAGATCGAGGCAGAAGTGGAATTGGCGTGATGGCGAACCAGAGGGAGGCAGCCGCAATGAAGTGCCTGCGCATCTACGCCACCCCGGATGGGGAGTCGCATTTCGACGAAGTCGAATTGCCGACGACGAAAAGGTCGGTGCACCCCGACGCCGTGCCGTTCGAGGTTTCGGCCAGTTATCAGGCGTCCCGCGTCCGCCTCACCCGCATCCCGGCG
>CAHJXG010000057.1 GCA_903644035.1 Rhodospirillales bacterium | reverse complement strand
AGGGTGGCGCATCGGGACGGCCGTGCGGCGGACGATCAGGCGCGGGCCGGCTCCGGCACGGAGGCCAGCCACTCGCTTTCCCGGGCGATCACGGCCTTGAGCATGTCGAGCAGCTTGTCCCCGCCGCCGGACTGACCGGCGAAGGCGGTGTCGATCCGTTCGCCCGCGATGGGGCCTGCCGCGTCCGGGCCGGCGAAGGCCATGGACCAGTCGGGGAAGTCTCGCGTCGCGATCGGTCCCGATTGCAGCACGGTCACGTCGCTGTGCCGCTCGTCGCACTGGATGCGCTCGAACGCGCTCTCGAGGGCGTCGAGCGGCCCTTCCAGCACCTGGGCGAAGCAGCCCTCGCTGAACAGCAGCCCGCCGGTGATCCCGTCGCGGGCGTTGTTCCGGCGCGAGGTGGCGAGGATGCTGCGGATGTGGGCGGCCACCGCCTCGGGGGCGCCAGGGATCAGGTTCCGGCTGCAGTAGAGCACGCGGTGGAGCTGGGTCATGGGAGGCGTCCTTTCAGCCAACGGTGTTTGAGGCGGATCGGCGCCCGGCGAACTCGAAGATCAGGCGGTCGACCTGGTCCACCGGCACGGGCCGGCTGAACAGGTAGCCCTGCACCGAGGTGCAGCCCTCGGCACGGATGCGGGCGAGCTGTTCGGAGGTCTCGACCCCCTCCGCGATGGTCGCCATGCCCAGGCTGGCCCCGAGCGCCGTGATCGCCCGGATGATGGCGGCCTGGCCGGCGGCGTCGCCCCGGTCCCTCACGAAGGAACGGTCGATCTTGATCTTGTCGAAGGGGAAGCTGTACAGCTGGCTCAGGGAGGAGTACCCGGTGCCGAAGTCGTCCATGGCCATCCGCACGCCCATGGCGCGGAGGCTGTGCAGCGCCGTCAGCACGGCCTGCTCGTGGCGGAGCAGCACGCTCTCGGTAATCTCGATCTCGAGCCGGTGTCCCGGCAGGCCGGAGGCTTCCAGCGATTTGGCCACCAGCCTGACCAGCCGGGCAGTGTCCGCGAACTGGTGCGGCGAGACGTTCACGGCGACCGACATGCCCGGAGGCCAGCGAGTGGCCGCGCAGCAGGCCTCGCGCAGCACCCACTCGCCGAGCGGGACGATCAGGCCGATCTCCTCCGCCAGCGGGATGAAGTCGGCGGGCGGGACCAGGCCCCGCCCGGGATGCCGCCAGCGGAGCAGCGCCTCGAAGCCGACGATGGCGTTGGTTCCGAGATCGACCTGGGGCTGGTAGTGCAGCTCGAACTCGCGCAGCGCCAGCGCCCGGCGCAGGTCGATCTCCAGCGCGCGCCGGGCCAGGGCGCGGGCGTCCATCTGCGGCTCGAAGAAGCTCCACGTGCTACGGCCGGACTGCTTGGCGTGGTAGAGGGCCAGGTCCGCGCTGCGCAGCACCTGGCTGTGTCCGTGGCCGTCGCGCGGCGCCTGCGCCACGCCGATGCTGGCGCCGATGTTCACCAGGTGCCCGTCGATCAGGTAAGAGCGGCCGAGCACATCGACGATGCGCTTCGCGAGCTGGGCCAGGTCCACCGGCTCCGGGATGGGGGGGACCAGCAAGGCGAACTCGTCGCCGCCGATGCGGGCGACCACGTCGCCCGAGCGCAGCACCGAGCGCAGCCGCTTCGCCACCAAGCGCAGCAACGCGTCGCCGACCGGGTGGCCCAGCGTGTCGTTCACCGCCTTGAACCGGTCGAGATCGATCAGCAGCACCGCCGGCCCGGCCCCATCCTGCGCGGTCCCGTCCTGCGCGGCCTCGGCCAGCGCCGCGACGGCCCGCCTGTGGAACAGCTCCCGGTTCGGCAGGCCGGTCAGCGGGTCGTGCATCGCCAGCTCGATAGCGCTTGCCTCGGCCGTGTGCCGGGCGGTGACCTCCTCGAACGAGGCCATCCAGTGGCCGTCATCCAGCCGGGCGACCTCCAGGGCGAAGAATCGGGAGGCCTGCCCGGACAGAACGGGGATCGTGCTCCTGTGCCCGCCGGATGCGGCGATGGCCGCCAGGCAGGCCTCCTGCACGCGCTGGACCGCGGCGGCGGTGAGCGCCGCGCTGCCTTCGAGCACTTCGGGCAGCGACATGGCACGGTCCGCCGCCATGGGCGGGATCTCCAGCGTGGTCGCCAGCCGGTCGTTGGCGAACAGGATCTCGAGCGACCTGTTGAAGGTCAGCAGGCCGAGGCCCATGCCGTTCAGCGCGGCGCGGAGGTGCGGCGCGGCGCAGGCCTGCTCGCCCAGGGCGCTGCGCTCCATGTCGGGCCCTGGCAAGGGCAGGCAGGACGAAAGCAAGAGGTGACTCCGCAGAAGGGTGAAGCACTGGACCGCCGTCACCCGATGTCAGGTCCAGCCCGGCGGAAGCAGGCGATGCTTTCGGCGGGGGTTTGAACGGGTTCAGGCCTCAACCTACCAGAAGATTTATAAAAGATCGTTAAAATCAACCTTGAGGAGAGGCAACTGACCTGCGGAATGCCTGGCGTTCCGTGCCGCCTGGGCACCGTTGCGGGCAGGGGACGGATCGCACTTCGGGCAGTGCGCGGGGGATGCGGGGTGATGGGGCAGGGCGACCGGGCCGGGCGTGGCGGGGTGGGCGGATTATCCGAACGCCAGGTCGAGCCTCACGGTAATCCCGGGGGCGGCCGCGAGGGCGAGGTGGTCGCCGGGGCGGTGGGTCGTGACCTCGGTGTATTCGCCGTCGGTGGGATGCCGATGGGCGTGGAGGACACGGCGTTTCAGGTCCACGATCCACAGCTCGGCGATGCCGGCACGGGCATAGAGGGGGAGCTTGACGGCGCGGTCGAAGCGGAGCGAGCTGTCGGCGACCTCGACCAAGAGCAGGACATCTGCCGGGTTCGGCCGGTCGCCGGTGGCGTAGAAGTCGGCGCGCGGCTTGAAGACAGCGAAGTCGGGTTGCGGCGCGTTCAAACGGTCGAGGCGGACCGAGTTCTGCACGGACACGATGGCCTGGTCCCCGCAGGCCATCACCAAGGCTCGGGTCAGCCCATTCACGGTGGCCTCGTGGCCTTGGCCGATGGGTGCCATGTCGATGATCTCCCCGCCGATCAGCTCCACCCTGTCGCCCTCGCCGAGGATGCCGGCGCCAGCCATGCGGTAATACTCGTCGACGTCCAGCTTGTGCCGGGTCGGCACGAAAATCATGTCGTCCATGGCGCATCCTTTTCTCGCCCGCCGCCGAGCGTAGCATGGCGGGGCGGCCGTGACACCTGCGATACGCCGGGCGCGTGGGCGCGCGTCCTGCCTCTGTTAGGATTCTTTGCCTCACGACATCGTGGGTGTCGTTCCGGGTTCGGCTTGGTTACGTGGGATGGAACGCCGCGGTGCGAGCCTGGGGCGCTGCATGCTTGGCCGCCACCGTCCGGAAGGGAAGTCTCATGGCGACGTACAAATGGTCCGGCGGCAACGGGCTTTACGGCGCGGTGCGCCTGTGGACGCCGGGCGGTGCCGCGGCGCCGGGCGCGGGCGACACGGCGGTGATCCAGGCGGGCGAGGTCGTGGTGCAGGACGGCCTGCAGGTGGGCGCGACGGTCCGGCTCGGCTCGC